>JAGVBM010000198.1 GCA_020059765.1 Bacillota bacterium | reverse complement strand
TCAAAACGGGCGGTTTGTCGGGTACGCGAACAACCACCAGGATTCGAACGGACTCGGCCGCACCTACTACACCCGCAATACGGCCAACGGTCGGGAAGGTACCGCTGTGGTCAACGGCGCCAATGGCCGGACGGCCGACTTTAACTGGACCCGCGTCGATCTGTCCTCGCCTGTCAGTTCCCCTCCCAGCAGGCCCCCGAGTTCTTCCAGCTATCAATCGCCTCAGACTTCGTATACACAGCCAGCTCCATCATCCCCGCCAACCAGCCCGACTCCGCGACCTACAGCACCTACACCGCCTCCGGCACCCACGAATCTTCTGCGCAGCAGTTCCATTGAACACAAGCCCGCTTGGGAGGCCGTTCGTGTGAAAAACGGTCGCTCCCAATCCCAATTCTACGCCGGCGAGAAATTTGTCGTCCGTGCAACCGCCACACATGACGCGACTGCCTTACGTGTCACATTCCAATTCCCGCAGGCGGCAAAAGATCTGTCACCGGCTTTCCGGGAACCCTCGGAACCGGCACGTCCATCCCTCGCTGCCACCTTCTCCCTCCGCAAAGTAAACACCTATGATTGGGAAGGATCGTTTTGGAAGAAATCCTGGATGGGACTGCCGGACGGCACCTATACGGTCATCGTCACCGCAACCTTCCAGAATGGGCAGACCCGCACAACCACCCACACGGTACAGATTCGCAATTCCATCCTCGATTTCACGGATGGCATCGAGAAAGTCGATCAATAATTCAAAAATCCAAAAACCAACCAAATACAACCTTCCCCCGGGAAGCCACGACTTTGACGTTGTGGCTTCCTGAAGTTTTGCTGATACTTGAACAAGGAATTACATGGAAAAGTCTATCCGAAATGATATAATATTCCATGTACAATAGAATAGGCTCCTCAAGGGTGGTCGGCTCATCCCTGTAAGGATAGGGGGTGATGCTATGACGGTGTATGAAGCAATTTCCCTGATGCTTTCTTTTGGGATGTTGATTTTCGTGCTTTCGTCACAGAAAAAGAAATAGACCCCCCTTGAGTTTGAGAACATAGGGGATCTATTTGCAAACTATCGGGCCGCCCCCTTTTGAAGGGGTGACTATTGTACCTGCCGTAGGTGTATGCAGCACCTGCGGCTAATTTTTATCTTATGCGGTTCACTATCGTGCATATACATTTTAGCAAACTCCGCATTGAAGAGTCAAATAACCTTGCCTCCAGCAGGATTTCTCTTATTTCCAAGCTTCTCGCTCCTTCCGAACGTACTCACCCGCGTTTTCCTTTTTCCACATCTCTTTTCCAAGTCCCCAAAGGGCATCGGAAAAACATTTCGGTTTTCGAAGAACAATGATTCCATCCCTCAGTTCGTCATACTTCCACATCAATTCGTCACTAATATCTAGTTTTGCCTTTTCCCGAATTTCTTTAGGTATCGTCGTTTGATAACGCTGTTTAATTTCACTTTCCGACCATCTTGTCTGATCCATTTTCGCACCGTCCTATCCAATCACTTACACCAATTGTATGCCATATTGTCAATGGTTGAGAAAGAGGAATTATCATGGAAAAGCCTATCTGAAATGACATAATATTCCATGTACAATAGAATAGGCTCCTCAAGGGATGTTGATTTTCGTGCTTTCGTCGCAGAAAAAGAAAATAGACCCCCTTGAGTTTGACGACCTAGGGGATCTATTCGTAAAGGGGATCTATTCATCCTGTGTTTTGAGCCGACCCTTTTGAAGGGGTGACTATTGTACCTGCCGTAGGTATATCCATTTTAGCAAATTCTGCATTCAAGAGTCAAATCCGCAGTTATTTTGCAAGGAATCATGGCCGTTATAACGAATTAGTAGTACGTAAGCAAATGGATAGAATCAACCATTCATACAAAAATCATACGGGCATAGGTGAACAACTTGGAAGGTCAAACACATCACTTGCGGGATATTTGGGCGCTCATCCTGCGAAACGGCAGAGAGGGTGTCGCCGTATCGAATGAGGATCTGCAGCGATTGGAACTATTGTTTGTAAAAGGGAAGTGGTTTCTGACCCCACTTCCCCTGCTGATGATGGTTTGGGCGGGAACGGCCGTCCTCATTCCATCTCTGCTTATATTTGCCATTTTTGCGGCGCATAACTTGATGGCTTTTCTATTTCTAATCAAGATGAAGGCTTGGAAGAAGGTTTATTCGTCTTGGCTGCGCTTATGGGAAATCTTCGGGGCGGCCGTTCTGCTGACATTTCTGCATTTGGTGATCGGTGTGTTTGAGTACAACGGCGCATACATGATCGTCATCCTGCATGGTCTGCTGGTCGGCGGTTACACGATTGGGCTGTGGCTGTTGCTGCTCGCGTTTCCGATCATGTATCTCAGCAACCTGGCGGTGGCGTACTGGGGTCAAGTCAGTGACTATTCCGGTGCGCTTTCGAATGCGATCGCCCATGAAATCATCTTGTCGGCCAGCGGAATCTTTACCGGACCGACTCGGAGATTGACGGCTTGACGGGGCTTTATAATCATC
>JAGVBM010000216.1 GCA_020059765.1 Bacillota bacterium | reverse complement strand
GCACCACAATCAGCAATCGTTCACCGAAGTCGTCCAATTTCAGTTCTTCCAGCAAATTTTGATCTGTCCTTTCGGAAAGGGGTACCGAGGAAATCGCCTGTTCGCCGGTTACTCCCATGATAACGGTCCATATGAGAAGGGCAGATAGGATTGTCCGTACCATTCGACGATTCCCCCCTTATGTATGAGTATGTACGATATTCCAGTCCCTCATGAAACGAATTCTTGGCCCTTGACAGGGGAAACTAAGAACGGAGGTGAGTACCGGATGGCCAAACGAAATCCGCCGTTAAAGGAGAAAAAGGCACCTTGGCGTGTCACGCCGCTTGACGATTGGAGTCGCGACATTGACCCGGCGATCATGTCGGGTGAGCAATGGGTGGACAACGAGAACGATCCGGGCACAGATCGCCGGGAAAATCAGCAGCTTTTGTCAGGCGACGTTCCATCACCCCTTGCCCCGTTTATGCATCCCACACATGATGTGACTTATGGTCATGACGTGCCGTCAGACGATGAGCAACAACAATAAGGCCCGCGCATCAGCGGGCCTTTTTCTTTTTCGCCTGGATCTCCCAACGCCGCAAGTAGGGAGTCGGGTCGAATGCATACTCGGTTCTGCCCGTGTCGCGATACATGCCATAATGCAGATGAGGCGCGAATTTGCCGGACGTCCCCGGCTTGCCGTAACCGGATGATCCGACATAACCGATCACCTGTCCGGGCACGACAATGCTGCGCAGCTGAAGTCCTTTTTCAAACCGTGACAAGTGGGCGAAATAATGATACACATTATTCAGATCCCGGATGCCGATCCGCCATCCGCCGTAATCGTTCCACCCTTTTAATTCGACAAATCCGTAGCTGGTGGCAACGACCGGCGTTCCGTAATCGGCAAAAATATCGGTGCCTTCATGGATTCTCCGGCCTCCCCAACCTCTCCGATCTCCCCAAGTGCTGCGATACGTATAGTTGTATCGTTTGGGAATCGGAAACGAGTTCCCTTCCAGAGCTGTCGTCCCAAACTGGTAGTAGATTCGGGCAAAACCGGTGATTCGCTCGACAATCATCGACTCTTGGTACATATTCCACAATGTGATGCGAATGTCATCCTCTGTCGATCCGTTGGACTGCAAGAAGCTGCCGATAGCAAACAATACGTCGTCTTCGCTCTGCGGATCCGCAATCCCGTCCCGGTTGCCGTCCCGTCCGATCCCTCCGTACAAACGAACGGTTCCTTCATGTCGGTCCTGTTGATTCGGGTTCAGGGAACCGCACCATTTATCAGACGAAAATTGAAAATTGGTCTGTCCCGGATTGCTCCTGGTTTTCCATTTCAGCCGGGACTCGTATTGATAGACCGCCGCAATGTAAAACCAGGGAACCTTTGTCTTGGCAGCCGCATTTTTGAATTTGGCCGTCAGGTCGGATTGGGAGACCTGGGGTGAACCAGTCAAATTTTGTGCCCCTGCCGGAACAGCCAGCAGCAGAAAACTGAACAGAATCATCATCCATGCTATACGAAGTGTGCGCTTGTTCATTCTGCATCCCTCAATATTCATCAACCTTGGTGATTTGTCCCAGAAGGGACATCGGATCCACTTTGCGGGCTTTTTTCAGCAGGCTTTCATGGCTTGGATCGGCCAAATCGAAATGAAAAAACGGTATGCCCTTGTGTGTTTTGCGACGTAACTGGGGTCGCATGCAAAATCCCCTCCTGATCTCCGGCTGTTGGTTGTAGTTTGTACATAAACAGACAGGAAATTGAACGGAAATATCCCCCTCGGGTAGAAGGCGGCTGGAAACCGATAAAAATGAATGGTAGAATCGGAAAGAACAAATAAAGATTTGCTTGATTAACGGGATTTATCGGGTGTCATGGGTCCACCACATCCCGCCGTCCCCAAAGGCACTGATTTGAACAAACCGGGTGTCGGTGCCGGGACGGACAAAAATGAATCCCCTTGATTGGGAAACATCCGTTTTTACCCGTGTCGTGTCTCGAAAAGCGGCTTCAATCGATTTGATGTACGGATTATGAACAATCCCGAACAGCACACCATTGTCCGGATCCCATCGATTGCCTGCGGCGATCGCATTGTATGTGATCGGGTTGCTGCGCGGATCGCCTGTGATCACCGGAATTCGTTCGCGGATTCGTACATCCGGACCTTGTTTGCTGACAACGGCAAGTCCATCGTTGTTTCGCATGCGGTACAATACATATGACACCTTCTTTGAATGGACTGTTCGGACGATTTGCACGGCAGTCCGTGTGTCGGCCGCGGCCCGCGCTTCTCCTGCCAGTTGCCGTTCGACGACAGGCAAATCCAATTCGCTGATTGGACCTTGGTTGACTTCGCTCATTGTTTTCGGGCCGCCGGTTTTCGGCAGCGCTTGCGGAACGCAGCCGACCAGCAGGAGCAATTGAATCGCGAGCATGAATCGAAGCAATGTTTTCAAGTGAAAGCCCTCCTCTTTCGGACAACTTATGCGGACTTATGCCTAGAATTTCCGAAGGGGGCTTGCGGCATACAATTTTATGATTTAGCCGAGAACACTCGTGACTTTAGTCGTGAGAGGTTCAAGAAGCAGGTGTCGTGAACGACAAATTGGTAAATGACAAACTTTGAATGACCAGGGAGGGTGAGTCAGCGTGCTCAATTTTCAGCTGCAAATGCCGACGCGAATTTTGTTTGGAAAAGGGGAAGTGGATGATATTGGCCGCGAAGCGGCCAAACACGGACGCAAGATCTTGTTGGTGACAGGCCGCGGATCGACAAAAAAGTCAGGTGTCCTCGACCGCGTTCGGCGGTCGCTGGAGGGAGCCGGCCTGGAAGTGATCGTGTTCGACCGGATTGAACCGAATCCGCGTACGACAACGGTGGACGAGGGAGGAAAACTCGCTCGCGTGGAAAAATGCGATCTGATCGTTGCTCTGGGCGGCGGCTCGGCAATGGATGCCGCGAAAGGAATTGCCGCCGTAGCCGTTTCGGGTCGCCCGATTTATGAATATCTGGTTGGCAACAAGACGGGACTGTGGAAAGAATTGCTGCCGATTCGCGAGGCGCTGCCGATCATTACCATTCCGACTTTGGCGGCAACCGGCTCGGAGGCCAATTCAGGCGCTGTCATAACCCATTGGGAAAGCAATGAAAAAGCGAGCATCTCAGGACCCGCGTTATATCCGGTTGCTGCCATTCTTGATCCCGAACTGACCTATACCGTTCCCGCTTCCTATACGGCAGACGGTTGTGTGGACATTTTCACCCATCTCTACGAAGGGTACCTGACGGGTGAAGGAGATGCCCGCGTTCAGGATGAAATCGCTGAAGGATTGATGCGCACCGTTATTCGGTTTGCCAAAACAGCCTTGGAACAGCCGGATCATTATGAGGCCCGGGCTTCGATTCTGTGGGCCAGCACGCTGGCGCTGATCGGCATTGCCGGAGAAGGCCGAGGAGGAGCGTTTCCGGTGCATCAAATGGAGCATCCCTTGTCGGGACACTATGACATTTCCCACGGACGGGGCCTTGCGATTCTGACGCCGGCTTATTACCGGTATGTGTACCGGGAACGGCCGGAACGATTTGCCCAATTGGGTCGGCGGGTATTCGGCATTCAGGAAACGGACGACCTGTTGGCGGCGGAAAAATCCATAGCAGCGACAGAAGCGTGGTTTAAGCAAATCGGAGCATGGGATACATTACAAAATCAAGGAATTCAACGGGATTCATTGGCCGGGATTGCGTCCGACGCCGTCCGGATTGGCGGCCGCGGCAAAGGATACATCCCTGGCATCCGTGAACTGCGGGAATCAGACGTGCTTTCCATCTATAAAGCATGTTATGAATAACCAAAACGATGGGCTGTTCGTCAGCAGAAACGCTGCTTGCGAACAGCCCTTGTTTCAGTGATTGATCAATCTCCGATTTGCTGTCGGATTCGACGGAGCGCTTCTTCCAGAAGAAGTTGCGGATCGCTGACGCCATTAGCGCCTCCCGTACCGCCGCCTTGGGCAATCGAGGCGCTGCCGCCCCCTTTGCCATTGATCTGGTG
>JAGVBM010000166.1 GCA_020059765.1 Bacillota bacterium | reverse complement strand
CCAGTTTCCGCTGGAAATCGATTCCGACCGATACCCCTTTTGCGGCACACAGAAAGGAATCCTTCTGGCAAACCACCTTGCCGCCAAGATCACTCAGGTCCAGGGGGATGATTTTCCCCGGATAGGGAGCTGCAAAGGATACACGCCGCTTGTCGTTTCCCGCATTGGTAAACACAGTCATGAACAGGCTTTCGCCGGTCAACAGCCGCTTTCCCGCCCCCAGCAATTTGCCCATGAATCCTTTATTGCCGCCCGAACCGTCGCCAAACACGGTTTCCATCTGAATCCGATCTTCCATCATCATCAGACCGCCGGCTTCCGCAACCACGCTTTCTTGCGGATCCAATTCAACCTCGACAAACTGCATGTCATCGCCATAAATCTTGTAATCAATTTCATGCGCGTTCATGTCAATCCTCCTCATCTCATCAACCAAGGATATTTATCGACCAATTTGCTTAAAGGCGCCCCAATCTTCGGGATATACGCCAATTCAGCCCGTGAAATGCTGCCCAGCACCAATGTCATCACACCGTAGAAAATCCCGCCGACCGGCAGCACGATCAGCAGTTCCACCGCTGCTGCCAAGCGGTCTGATCCGACGATTCCCCGCAGCAGAGGCTCGATTGCCGAATGGCCTCCCCAGAGAACCAGTCCTGTCAACACCGTCGCCAGGAAGGGACGGGTGAGCATCAACCCCAGATTCAGCTTGGCTCCGGTCAATTTGAATACGCTGCGTATGTTCAACAGCGATGAAACCACATAGGACACGGACGCGGACAAGGCAGCCCCTTCAATGCCCAGGAATGGAATCAACAACAGATTCAACAGCAGTTTGCTGCCCGTTCCGATCAACATGTTGCGGACCGGCAAGTACATGCGGCCGATCCCCTGCAGCATATAGGTCGTGACGATTTCAAAGGACATGAAGATGCCCATAAACGTCACAATGCGAATCACATTCACGCCATCCGTATGACGGAACAGCATCAGGTCAATCGGCCCGGCCAGCACAAACAGCACGGCCGTCGCCGGCAAAATCGTCAAGCTGATCAACCGAAAGGCCATATCGACGCGATTGTTCATCAATCGGGTGTTTTTGATCGCAATCGCTTCAGAAATAGCGGGCAATAAGGACGTGCCGATCGCGGTCGCCAACGTCACCGGCAATTGAATCAGCCGATATCCGTCGTTGGTCAAGGTTCCCAGCGCTTCCGTCGCCTCCATTTGCTGCCAGCCCACCCATTTCAGCAGATTGATGACAGTCAGCGTATCCACTTGCTGGGCAATCGGCAGCACCAAGCTGGCCAAGGAAATCGGAATTGCATATTTGATCAGTTTCCGCAAAATCGGCCAGGCATGGTCCAATTTGCGCCCGGTCAATTTTTGCCGGAAGCTCTGCCGCATCCGCATCACATAATAGATCACAAGGAATAAGCTGGCGACGGCGCCGATCACACCGCCCAAAGTTGCAGTTGCAACACCGACAGGAACACCGTAATTCATTTTCAGCACGAAGTATGTACCGGCCAGGATCACCGTCACCCGGACCAACTGTTCCACCACTTGCGACATGCCGGAGGGGGACATGTGTTGATGGCCCTGCAGATACCCGCGAAAAGCGGCCAGCAAGGGAACCACCAGCACGGCAAAGGAGATGGCGCGAACCGCTAGGGTCGCTTCCGTTTCCCCGGCGATTTTGGCGTAGAGGGAAGACCCGAAGAACATGATTAAAAATGCGGTCACGCCGGTCACCAGCATCAGCCGCAAGGAAACTTTGAAAATCTCTTCCGCTCCGTCGTAATCGTTGATCGCCACCCGTTCCGCCACCGCTTTCGACAGCGCAAGGGGAAAGCCGGCCAACGCTATGTACAGCATAATCGTATACAAGGAATAGGAAATGGAGTACAAGCCCATGCCGTAATTGCCGATCATATTTTGCAGTGGAACCACATACACAACGCCGAGCACCTTCGAGACCAGTCCTGCGATTGCCAGTGCGAACGCGCCGCTGACAAATGTTTGGCTTTTGCTTGTCATACGTCCTCCCGAAAAACTTCATCCTCCACAATATACACTATTTTGCAGAACGTTCCAACAGCAAACCGAACGGCGAACAAGTTTGCCGGACCCGTCCATGCTTGCAAAAAAAAAAACGGGTTGGAAGAGCGCAACCCCTTCCGTCCCGTTCGTCTCATCAAGCGAATCTTCTTGCCCGCTTACACGTCGGCCGGGCATGTCTTGCAACGCAGTCCCTATACGTCCAGCGAAGCCGATTTTTGTTTGAATACTTTCGACAAGAAGAACAAATACACCATTCCGATCAATACCCAAACCGAACCTGCCTTGATCGCCAGGCTGTCCATCCCGTACAGCACATAGCCGATCACAACCATTCCAATCGCCGGAAGAATCAAATGAGCAAAGAAATTCTTCGATTTCTGGCGGATGATATAATGGTTAATCACAGAAACATGCAGCAGAACAAAGCCGGTTAACGCGCCGAAGTTGACGAGACTGGTCAACAAGCCGATCTGCGATTGGAAGAACAGTCCGACAGCCAAGGATACGATCGCTACCAGTATCGTACTGACATAAGGAGTTTGAAACTTTGGATGAACTTTCGCCAACACGGCAGGCAGCTTGCGATCGCGGCCCATCGAGAACAAAATCCGCGAAATCGCAACTTGCGCCACCAAGGCGTCGGCAATTCCCCAGGAAACTACGGTTGCCAGGATCGTCAAAGTCTTCAGCCACTCACCGCCAGCCGCACCCGCAATCTCATAAAAAACGATATCCAGGTTGTCAAAGGTCATGCCTCTTCCCAGATCACTGGCGATCCAGGTCTGCAGAATGAACAGTCCGCCGACAATCAGCAGGCCCGAAACGGTCGCTTTTCCGACCACCTTATTGCCGCCCTTCACTTCTTCCGACAGCGTGGAAATGGCGTCAAACCCGAGGAAGGACAGAACGGCAATCGAAACGGCTCCCATCACCAGCGACAT
>JAGVBM010000389.1 GCA_020059765.1 Bacillota bacterium | reverse complement strand
CGATTCTGGACCATCACCGGACGTTCTGACGACACGTTGAACGTGGCGGGGAAGCGGGTTGGCCCGGCGGAGATCGAATCGCTGCTGGTGGGTCATCCGGCTGTGGTGGAAGCGGGTACGATCGGCGTGCCGGATGAAATCAAGGGCGAAGTGGCCGTTTGCTTTGTGGTGCTGAAACCGGGAGTGGATCCCGCTGCCGAACTGAAACAAGAACTGTTGAATCTGCTGGCGGATACAATGGGGAAAGCGCTGCGGCCGAAAGACATCTATTTTGTAGCCGAACTGCCGAAGACAAGAAACGGCAAAGTGCTGCGCCGTGCCATGCGCGCCGCCTATCTCGACAAGGAGGCGGGGGATCTGTCCTCCTTGGAAAACCCGGATTCGGTGGAAGTCATTCGCATGTTTGGCAAGAACAAGTAGCGTTTTTCGGCAAATCGTTGCGTGACAAGTATAAGCCCCTTTTTCTCGGTCCATACTGAATCTATCAGCACGTTTGATAGATTCGGCGGAGAAAAAGGGGCGATTGTTTTATGCGGAAACGGATTGTAGGCATGGCGGGTTTGATTCTGGCGGGGAACCTGTTGACGGGCGCGCAAGATACGGCTGCGGCAGGACAAGTCGCGTCGCAAGCGGGTTGGGCGCAAGCGGGTTGGGCGCAACCAGGTTGGACGGCAGAGGATATGCGGAATGGGTCGATTCCCGTTGTCGAGGAAGAAGCGGGTGTCATTCCGGAGAATGCGGTTCGCCTGCGGATTATGGCCAATTCCGATTCGCCGGAGGATCAAGAATTAAAACGCAAGGTTCGTGACCGTATTATTCAGGAAGTGGGTGTGCGCCTGCGGGGCATCGATGATCATGAGGAGGTGCGCGAAGCGTTGGAATCGGGGCTGCCGGAACTGAATCAGGCGGCGGCGTACGTAATCCGGGAAGCAGGGTATTCCTACAAGGTCAATACTGACTACGGGACGGTGCCGTTCCCGACTAAAATGTACGGCGATCACGTGTATCCCGCAGGGGAATACGAAGCGCTGCGAATCGTGATTGGTGAAGGACAGGGACAAAACTGGTGGTGCGTTCTGTTTCCGCCCCTGTGCTTTGTCGATGTGGCCAACGGTGACGCGGTGCAGGCGAAAGACATGGATGGCAAATCCAAACCTGTCAGCACGATTCAAGTCCCGAGCACGGACAACGCTGACGGACAAACGGTGCAAGTCCGACTGGGCATTTTGGATGCGGTGATGGGATTGATGGCCAAACTCAGTGATTTCTTTGATGATTTCTTTGACCGGATGTTTGAGTAGCAAGCGGGGCTTGATGGTTCAGGTCATGAAACGCTCCGGTCAATCCGTGCACCCCGTACCGATCGCGATAGGAGGCAAGAGTTCCCGAACTTTTCACTTCTCCCGCATGCAAAAACATCGCCTGATCGGCAGTCTCTTCCGCCACCTGCAGATGATGGGTCGAGAAGATCATCGATTGTCCGGTTTGTTTCAAGCGATTGACCAACTGGATAAACGATTGCATCCAGTTGGGATCGAGACCGTTTGTCGGTTCATCCAATACCAACAGCGGAGGGTCGGCCAACAGCGCTTGCGCAAACAGCAGCCGCTGCCGCATTCCTTTTGAAAAACTTGCGGTTGATTGTTTTTGCACTGCGGACAGTCCGACAAGTTCCATGATTTCTTCTGTTTTCGTGACGGAAACGTTGCGCAATGACGCGTAAAAGAGGATCGTTTCGCGCGCGGTCAACCCGTGGCCAAACTGGAAGTCGTCCGGCATGTAGCCGATTTTTCCCGCGTAGGCAGCACGAGCACGTTTCCATTCCAAGCCTGCGACCCGAATGGTTCCGGCAGTGGGTTGAGTGATCCCCGCAATCATCCGCAAAATTGTGCTTTTCCCCGCTCCGTTGCCGCCGATCAACGCCAATACTTGGCCTGCCTGCAGCGTAAAATCGAGCGGATGCACAATCAATTTGCCGCGAATGGTTTTGGCAACGCCTTGCACGGACAAGATCGGTTCAGTCACGAGTTCTCCCCCTTTCCCAGATCAGGATGGAAATGACCAGCGTGACGGCAAGCCACAGCAGGCTGATCAAGACAAACAATCCGCTGCCAAAGGGCTGTTGCGCCCATTTGACCCATTGGTAATAAGCGGGACCGAACACCGAACCGCCTCCGACGCTTATCACTGTAAAAATCCGCAGGAATTCGGCGGGATTCAGAAAGGTCAGGAATTCCAAAACGGGCTGGATCCACTTGTAGGGCAGCAGGCCGAGGCCGGCAATCAGAAGAGCCGGCCAAGCGAGGATCGTCATAAACCAGACGGCGACAGACAACGTCAACGCCTGCCAGCGATTCTTGGCCATCGTCCCAATCAACAGGGAAATGCCCAGGTAGAGCAAGATGATGCCAAGCGAAAAAACGAAAATCGCAACAGATGCTTGCATCGATGCCGCTTGTCCCGCCATGGCCGCTATCATTCCGGATAATCCGTATCCGACTCCGACAATCGACAGCAATACGGCGGCCAATCCGAAGTATTTGCCGATCAAAAACGATGCGGAAGAGATTGGATAGGCGGCCAGAAGCTGCCAACGCCCTTCCTCTTTTTCGGAAGTCACGGAGACGGAGCCCAAGAGCAACGTCATTAAGGGAAGCAAGTACAGTATCAGATTCATCAGAGTGCCCATCATGTGACTGTAGCCCTGAATGCCAAAGGCGGCGCGAGACTGAATCAACACGAGAGACAGGCTGAAAAGGGCAAACAGAGACAGAAACGTAAACGCCCAAGGGTTGCGAAATCCCATCTTGATCTCATGCAGGGTGACGGTCCGAATGTCGAGCTTGCGGCCGCTCATTTCACTCACTTCCCAGACATGTTCTGCATGTGTTCCTTTTTCTTTTCCTTAATCATCTCCATGTTCCGTTCCCAAGAATGGGAATCCAGTTCTTTGGCGGTCATCAGCTTGCCTTTCCCCTGTTCGTTCAGAAAGCCTTGGGCGGATTGTTGATCCTTGAAGGAATAAATGCCGTAGGCCATAGGG
>JAGVBM010000029.1 GCA_020059765.1 Bacillota bacterium | reverse complement strand
GTCTGTCAAAGCTTGGTGAGCTTCAATTCTCTCAACCGCATCCTTCAACTCATGAACCTCCTGTTTCAGATCATTGACCTCCGCTCTCAGTTCATTGACCTCTGCTTTCAGTTCATTGACCTCTGCTTTCAGTTCGTCAAACTGTCGGCTGAGACGGGAAATATCTTTTCCGAGCAAATCGATTTGATGAGTAATTCCTTGTGCAAATTCAGCCAAAATGTTTCAAAAACTCGATGAATTTCTGAAATGCAGTGGTAACCAACAGATCGCGTCGATGGACAAACACGGTTGTGGCTTTGCCAAATACGGCTGGAATCGGGTAGGATCGAACCGTTCCTTCTACCTCGAGTTTGTTGATCAGCGACTTGGGCAGGAGAGAGACTCCCAAGCCTGCCGCAATCCCTCCCAAAATGGCTTCCAACGTACCGAATTCCATGCTTTTGACCGGGAAGATGCCTTCTGCAATCAACCATTCTTCAAGTTTGCCCCGATAGGAACAGCCCTTGCGAAAAACAAGCACACTTTTTCTTCTTGCAGTTTCAAAATCAGTCTCTGCCGCTTCCGAAACGAGCACCAACTCTTCTTCAAAAACGCGTTCCTGCTGCAGTTCCGGATGCTCGATCGGACCACTCACGAATGCCCCGTCCAATTCATAGCGAAGAACTTGTTCCACCAGCTGTTCCGTGGGGCCTGTCAGAAGAGACAGTTCAACTTCGGGGTATTGCTTGTGATAAGAGGCCAGAATCGCTGGCAGTCTCACCGCAGCCGTTGTTTCAAGTGAACCGATCGACAAACTGCCTTTCGGAATCGGAGAATCATGCACCGCTTTATGCGCTTCGTCCAGGAGGTGGCGGATTTTAACCGCGTATTCCAACAACGTTTTGCCGGTTGGAGTCAGGATCATGCCGCGACTGTGCCGATAAAAGAGTATGGTTTGCAGTTCGGCTTCCAGTTGTTGAATTCTGGCGGTCACATTTGATTGCACATAATTCAAGCGGTTCGCCGCTTTCGTGATGCTTCCTTCCTCGGCCACTGCCTGAAAGATTTTTAAATCTCCGCTGTCCAATGGAGGCCCTCCCGTCGTCAAGTGATTGATTGGACATCAATAGGAATGATAGGTCGGATCGATACCATTCGTTTCACATACAGTCCCACTCTCTGTATGATGGGTTTAACGGCACACTGCCCGTGTGCAGGAAAACATCAGACACAAAAAGGAGACTGAATCATGAAACCTGAACAACGAGCCATTACAGGCAGGGAAGATCTGTACGATAGTTCCATGACTATACTCTGCACATGGTGGATCAAGTGTTTTACGCCGTCGGCAGGGAACGGGGCCATTTTCAAACAGCCGATGCGAATATTCAGTTGGCGATACGAACCAGCCGGATCTATCAACTGATCGAAGGACGATGGAAACAAGTCCATCATCACGGTTCCATCGATGATCCCGACTTGTTGGCTGCATACCAAAGGGCGGTCAGGGGCGGCGGCAGATAACTTTTGCTGAAAAGTTGGTCAGATTGAAGATTGCGTTTAGGACCCGAACTCCGGGTCAAATCCGAACTCTTATTACTTGAATTGTCGCATAGATTGGGATACTTGGGCAAGCAACCCGTTCATCAGGTCAGAAACGGATTGGGGTTTGCTCATGGGAGATGCTTGCCCCGCCCACAGAGACATGTATTCCGGCTTGTTTTGCTTGCCAGCCGCCTGGCGAATGTCACGGGTAAGCGCGTTTTGGACGGGGTAAGCTGGGATCTCTTGCCGAGCATTCTGCATGTCTTCCATGAATCGATTTCGAATCCCGCGGGCAGGTTTGCCCGAAAAAGTGCGGGTGATCTGCGTGCTTTCTTCGGTGCTGTGCAGTATCGCTTGTTTGTATGCAGGATGCGCTCCGCTTTCCGTGCAGGTCAAAAAGGCGGTCCCCATTTGTACGCCGGATGCCCCTAATGCCAAACTCGCCATGATTCCCCGGCCATCCATAATCCCTCCGGACGCAATCACAGGGACATTCACCTGATCGACGATTTGCGGAACGAGCGCCATTGTTCCGATAAGCGCATGATCGAACGCGGCTGCAAAAGTCCCCCGATGTCCTCCCGCTTCGCTTCCTTGGGCCACGATCATATCTGCCCCGCTTTGTTCCAGCATAAGCGCTTCCCGAACGGTGGTTGCGGTTCCACTGACAAGTATCTCGTTGGCTTTCAACTCCTGCATTATGCGGGAATCCGGAATGCCAAAAGTAAAACTGAAGATGGGAACCTTCTCTTCCAAGATCACCCCGATTTGCTCATCAAAGGATTCGGCATATGGCACAATGCGCGGGGGTGAATCAATGCCCAACTCGGTTCGATACGTTTGCAGCATTTGATTCATCTGTTCGATCGTTTCTGTTGAAACGAATGGCTCATTCGGAATGAACAAATTGACCGCAAAGGGGAGTTTGGTCAAACTGCGAATTTCGCGAATGGCAGTTCGAATCTGCTCCGGGGACATATAACCGGCACCCAGCGTGCCCAGCCCGCCTGCATTGGAAACAGCGGCGACCAGTTGCGGGGTGGTAACGCCTCCCGCCATGCCCGCTTGCAGGATGGGGTATTGGATGCCTAACGTCTCGCTCACTTTGGTATGGGGCCACATAAAAGGTCTCCTTCCTGCGACTGGGTTTCATGCCCAAAGCATACACCGGGCTTGATATAATGGGAAATGATGATTCTGAATACCAACTATCATTCTGAGTGATTCCTGTGAGGAGAACGATCCTTCATGACACGTGATTGTTCATGACAAACGATCCTTCCGATCAATAAAATTTATTTCTCTTTAGAATCGATCTCGCTTTATAATTTTTGCATGGTGAGTAAGCGGAGAGGGGGAAACATCTTGAATCGAGTTCTGTTTGTTTCACTGATGATTTTGACAACGGCATTAATGGGTTCCTCGTTCTCCATTGTGAAAATTGGCTTGGCCTACGTCTCACCCCTGTTGCTGGCGGCGATCCGTTTTTTGCTTGCCGGTCTGCTGATGGCGCTGCTGGTCGCGAAACGTCCGCATCCGAAGCGAATCGTGGATTGGTGGCGAATCGTTCTGATCGGATTGTTTCAGACGGCGGGGGTCATGGGAGCTATTTTTTTGAGTATGAAGACGATTACGGCAGGAGAATCCGCCATATTGACCTTTCTGAATCCCTTAATTGTCGTGATATTGGGAACCCTTTTTCTGGGAGCCGTTTACAAACCCATGCAATGGATCGGGGTTTTTCTTGGGTTTATTGGCGTGTTCATCGCGATGGGATTTCATTTGCAGATGGCGTTGGGAACGTGGATCGGGTTGTTCGGAGCCGTATCATGGGCGATTGCCACGTTGCTCGCGAAGAAATGGATGCCTTCGTTTGACGTATGGGTGCTGACAGCCTATCAAATGCTGGCAGGGGGAGTCATTCTTTTGCTTGTTAGTATAAGCCTGGAACCGTTGGAATTTCATTTCAACGGTGTGTCCCTGTTTGCCATTTTGTGGCTGGCGATTATGGGATCGATCGTCCAGTTTGCCGTCTGGTTCTATCTGCTGCAACATGGAGATCCGGGCAAAACAAGCGCTTTTCTTTTTCTTGCTCCATTCTTTGGCATACTATCCGGGTGGATGATCTTGGGGGAAGAAATTCCATGGTTTGTATGGATGGGCAGCTTTTTCATTTTCATCGGAATTTTTCTGGTCAATTGGCCTGGCAGGATGAAATTGTCATCCCTTCAATTCCCTTTACGAATCAGGTGAATTTTTTGATACAATCAAACGATGGATACATTTGAAACCGAACGCGCCAAACATCGGAGTTGGAAAAGGAGGAGGTTCGCATGACCGCACAACCAACTGGCAACCGAACGCCGCTCTTTTGGGGCGGCGACGGCTATCATAAAAAACGGTACCATACCTGGAATCACCATCTGCGTCAAACCTTTCACGAGAAAATTTTCAAAGTACCGCTCGACGCAGGCTTTACGTGTCCCAACCGAGACGGCAGCAAGGGCACCGGAGGCTGCACGTTTTGTTCGGCGGAAGGATCGGGCGATTTTGCAGGAGATCGGCGGGACTCGCTGGAAACCCAGTTTCGCTCGATACGTGACAAAATGCATCAAAAATGGCCGAACGCCAAGTACCTGGGATATTTTCAAGCGTTCACCAACACGTATGCCCCGGCCCACGAACTGCGGGAGATGTATGAGACCATACTCCAGCAGGAGGGCGTGGTCGGGTTGTCGATTGCAACGCGGTCCGATTGTCTGCCGGACGATGTGGTGGAACTGCTGGCCGAATTGAACGAAAAGACCTACCTGTGGGTGGAATTGGGTTTGCAGACGGTGCATGAACACACCGCCCAGTTGATCAATCGCGGTCACGATTACCAAACCTACATTGACGGGGTCGAGAAACTGCGAAAGCACAACATTCGCGTTTGTTCCCATATGATTCTCGGATTGCCGGGTGAAAAGGAACAAGACATGATGGAAACGGCACGGGCAATTGCCGACTTGCCGGTGCAGGGGATCAAGATTCATCTGTTGCACCTGCTCAAATACACGCCGCTTGTCAAACTGTGGGAGCAAGGCGCTTTGCAGTTTCTTGAAAAAGACCAATACATCCGCCTTGTCGTCGACATTCTGGAAATCTTGCCGCCGGATAGGGTGATTCATCGATTGACCGGCGACGGACCGCCCGATATTCTGATCGGTCCCATGTGGAGTTTGGACAAGTGGGGTGTGTTGAACGGCATCGATGCGGAACTGGAGCGCCGCAATACCTGGCAGGGCCGTCTTTGGACGCCGAAAGAGCCTTGGAAACCGGGTGAGCCGCTACCCAATCCGCAGGCTGATTTTGTCGAGCTGCCGGTATTCAAGGGGACTGTTTTATGAGTTTGGGCCGAAATAGGGAGAATAAGGGTTGGAACCTGCCGTCCGTCTTGCAGCAGGCAAAATGGTATTTGCGGGAACGGGTGACTGCAGGCGGAGTTGCGGTTGATGCAACAGTCGGCAACGGGCACGATACGCTTTTTCTGGCAGAGCTGGTTGGGGAGACCGGCCGGGTGTACGGATTTGACATTCAGCAATCCGC
>JAGVBM010000259.1 GCA_020059765.1 Bacillota bacterium | reverse complement strand
GTACGAACTGTTTTCAATGGTCAACCAAACGTTCGTTTCTTGATTCCCACGAAAATGCTATCTTTTTTTGACGAAAAAGCGGAAAACGCCGCTCTCTTCTTCGATCTTCATCAACTCGTGATCCGTTTTGTTCACCCAGCTTTGAAAATCTTTGACCGATCCTTTATCCGTTGCCTCCAGTTCAAGAATTTGCCCGGATTGAATCCCGTCAATCGCTTTTTTGGCTTTGACGATCGGCATTGGGCAGGCCAATCCTTTTGCATCCACTTTAACATCCACTTTAATATCCGCTTGCATTAAGACCCCTCCTTTTTTTTTCCGGTGATGCATCCATCTGATCTATCGTTAGTGATTGTGATGAACAGCGCAACGATTGGGTCCGATCTCAAGTTCTGTCGCCCGATCCGGTGTTACCTCAGCCACTCCCCGGTTAATGTCCACGATTTCCTCATAGTTTGGAGGGGTGGCTCCGACGACAGATGCGACCATATCCGTAAACTCATCTCTGTCTTCCGTTTGCATCACTTTGTTGGCACGCCGGATATCTCCCAATGTTGCTCCGACAAAACCGTTTTCATTGATCTCCTTCACACTTGAATAGTGAGCGGGCAAAACCAGCGTCTCGTCAGGAAATTCAGCAATTTTTGTAAAAACAGTATCATACAAAGCTTGCGCCCATTCAACTGCCTTGCCACCCAGATCCGGACGACCCAGTCCACCGACAAAAATGGTATCTCCCGAAAGCAGGAATCGATCATTGACCAAAAAGGATGTGCTTCCCGGAGTATGACCCGGTGTAGGCAGAGCAAGCACTTTTACGTCGACATCGCCGAACTTGATTCGTTCATGCTGTTCCAGCGCTTGATAAACAAGATCCGATCCCTGCATTTCACTGCCGGAAATGTAATAGGCTGCACCTGTCTGATTCGCCAGTTCATGCCCGCCGGTAATATGATCCGCGTGCAAATGCGTATCCATGATATGCATGATGGATGCCTGCTCTTGTTCGGCCAGGTCCAAGTACATCTCGGCGTGCCGTGCTGGATCCACCACCATTGCCTGTCCTTGGGAAATTACCATATAGGACAAACACCCTTTGGCCAATCGGTTGATCTGAATCAATTTCAAATTCTCGTCAACGGCAACGGTAACCGGTTGGTAGAATTGGCTCCACTCAACCATCCCTCTTTCCAGATAGCTGACTTGGTAGCCTTTCTCATCCAGAACCTCCGCAACCATCATTGCGCCGCCACCTTTGGCGCAGATAATGACGATTTCCTGATCCTTCGGCAAATCCTTGTAGTTGTCTTCGTTTTCCTCCAGGAAATCAAAGTAGGGAATGTTGATGGATTCGATATTCTTCCCTTCAATTTTCCAGTCGTTGTATTCCTCCCGGTTGCGCACATCCAAAATAAACATTTGCTTTCCGCTGCTGATTTTGTCATGGAGTTGATTTGCATTCAAAACAGAAAATGCCATGTTAGCCTTTCACCTCACAAACAAATTTGTAGAACGAAAACGCTTTCAGTAAATTTTAAAGCTTCTATAATTAAATATATTCAGAAACTTTAAAAAAGACAATCGAATTTGTATCTATTCCTATATAATATTTATTGTTATTTCATCAGAATAAGATCACCCCCGTCAATCCTGATGCAACCAACACAAAGACAGGGTGAATTCGTGTAAAGAAGAAGATGATTAGAGCCACGACAGAAATGGCAAGATACATTGGTTCGAATCCTCCCTCTCCACCGATAATACCGTTCCTTGTCGCAAACAAGATCGAAGCGTACAGAATCAATCCGGTGATGACCGGCCTTAGACCGTAAAAAGCGGATTTGACAACAGGATGTTCCTGTATCTGAAAAAAGAACATCGCAACAATCAAGATAATAATCAGGGAAGGAAGCACCATTCCCAGAATTGCTGCGATTGCCCCCAAAACACCAGCCACATTGTAACCGATCATCACGGCGCTGTTGGTGGCGATGGGGCCCGGCGACATTCCAGCAACCGCGATAATATCAAGCAGTTGTTCCGGTTGTACCCAGGCTTTTGACGTTACTTCCCGGTCGATCAGCGGCAGCATGGCATACCCTCCGCCAAAACTCACCAATCCGATTTTGAAAAATACGAGAAACAGTTCAATTAACATTTCAGATCTCCCCTGTTGTCTTTGGCTTGGATCCGCTTCTTCAACGAACCCAGGATGATCCCCAACACGCCTCCCGACAATATCGTAATGATCGGGTGCATATGGACAACCAGCATCACGGCAACTGTCAAAGCTACCATGACGAGTGTCGTTTTGTCGATGACGGCCGTTCGGCCGATTTTATACCCGGCATAGGCAATGAGCGCCACAATCGTCGGGCGAATTCCCATTAAAGCTTGCTGTACAATAGGATTGTCCTGATTCCCCAATAACAGCGCGGAGAATATCAACAAAATCAGGAATGTGGGCATAACAGCTCCTGCCATTGCCGCTATGGCACCAGGTATTCCCGCAAGACGAAAACCAATGAAAGTTCCTGAATTGACAGCGATCGAACCGGGCACAGACTCAGAAACAGCAAAAATATCAGCGATTTCTTCCGTCTTCACCCATTTCTTCCGTTCGACAAATTCCCGTTCCAAGAGAGGAATCATCACATAGCCCCCGCCGAACGTAAGAGGACTGATCTTAAAAAACGCCCAGAAAATCGACCACAACATATGCAGCCGTCCCGGTTTTGGCAGGGATTGCTCGCTTTGCATGGACACATCTCCTCTTCGTCTAACCTTTTAATCAGGTTCAAAATGAATTGTCTTTTGACAGCAAGGCCAGCCCGGCGGTTTGTTGCCGCCGGACTGTTTCCCCTCAACTATTTCTTTTCGTTGACAATCTCCTGCGTTTGTCTTTCCGAAGCATCGACTTTGTAATAATCCGGATGGGGTTTCAACGGACGCATCAGCCAATAGGGTCTGCGCATCCCGTTCGGACCGGGTGCAGGCCGGGTCAGCTTCAGCCATCGTTCAAACACCTGATAGGATTTGTTGGTATCGACAAAAATGTCGCCGTAATTGTCGTCCGGTCCTGCTTTCGTTACACGGGATTTTTGATGCCATGCGTGCATGCCGCTAATCGGGTCGGGCTGCACGGCATGAATCAAATTCTGGTTCACACCGCCTTCTTTCCACCAAATCCGCGAACTGTCCGGGTCATTGCTGGCGAAGGGAGTCACGCCGTGAATCTGGTGCATTTTCCATTTACCGTCTTCTACCCGCAGATCAACCAAAGAGGAGTTCCAGCGGTCACTGCCCGAGTCTTCATGCAGCCGCCAACGTCCCAAATGGTGCGAACAAGCGACAACGCCGGGTCGAATTCCTTCTGTCACCCAAACGCGGTCGACAAAATATCCGATTTCCGTTTCCACCCGTACCAGATCTCCGGTTTCAACCCCCATCCGTTTTGCGTCAAGGGGATTGATCCAAACCGGGTTGTTATGGGAAATCTCGTACAACCACTTGGCCCCGTTTGTCCGCGTGTGGATCAACGTCGGCAAACGGAAGGTGGGCAGCAGGTCGAATTCCAGGTTGTCATGGTTAATGTTTGACCAGTGAACCTGGCTGGTAATATGCACCATTTCCTCCCGTTCCGCCGCATTGCGCGGATAAATCGGAATCGCATATTCCGGCCAGTGCCAATCGCGAAGCGTTGTCGAGAAAAACTCCAATCTGCCGGACGGAGTCGGGAATCCTTGTTTAATTTCACCGTCGACTTCCACACCGACACGCACCCTGCCGAGTTCGTCTTTTTGCGGCGAAGGATAGGGACGGAAATTGATTTTTTTCGGACCCTTTTGGGCCCATGCGTTGCCTTTTGCATCGACTTCGTCGACTCGAACACTGTCAGGAACTTTCCATTCGTGCTGTTCATAGACATCTTCCGTAATCAGGAATGAACCGTAACGCCGCATGTACTCCAGCGGTGTCAGATTTTCCGCTGCCGCTTTTTCCGGCAAGCCGGGAACGGAGTTTTCAAAGATCCATCCGTAATACTCATCCAATGTCACCTTTTCTCCCGGCCGGTACGGCGATTCAAAGTGTTTGCGGATGCCGAGACTCCCGTCCGGATCGACCCGCCAGGACAATTCGATCCAAAACTCCGCTTCTTCCCATACTTCACCGGGATTTGCCTCGTAGGTGTGCTCGATTTTTTCACCCATCCGTTCTTTCGCTACCCGCAGCACCGGTTGGCGGAAACCGATCCACTGCGCCGCATGGGTTTCGTAACTGTGCAGGTCATGCCGCTCCGGTCCGAGACCCATCGGCAGCACATAATCCGCGTATTGAGCCGTTTCACTCCAAACCGGTGTCAAACAAATGTGGGTCCCCACGATCGATTCGTCGGTCAATGCCTCAATCCAGGAAAATCCATCCGGATTGATCCAGACCGGATTGTACACGCGAGTGAAATAGACATCCAGCTTCTTGTTCTGATGTTTTAACAAGTGAGGCATCAAAAAGCTAAGTTCAAAGTGTGCAAGCGGGAACTCCTTCGGAAAATGAACCTCGTTCCAGGTTTTGATCGACTCCGGTTCCGACGGAGGTTCGGGAACGAACTTCGTCCATGAGTTGGGAATCATGCCGCCTTTTGTGGCGACGGCACCCACCAAGACACTCAGGAACATCAAAGCGCGTGTCACCATCCAGCCGCCGATGTGGGCAGCCGCCGCGTTCCGCCAGATATGGGTGGCAAACGCTGTGCCCGCATCAATGATATGGTCGGCCAATTGCCCGAAGATCTCCTGTTTGATGCCTGTCTCTTGTTCGCCCCATTCCGGCGTGTATCCGGAATATATCTCTTTCAATGCCTGAATAAAGTCTTCAAAAGAATCCCCTTCCGGGATGTTCCGCAGGAATCCTTTGTCCGCCAAGGATTGCAGGTAGGCTTTGTCTTCCAGGAACTCCTGCCAGTTCACCCAACGCCGCAAGAAATCCCGGTTATAACCGTCTTTTTGCAAAATCAGATTGGCGATCACCAGCAGCATTCCCGCTTCCGTCCCCGGCCACGGAGACAGCCAGTAGTCCGCTTTGCTGGCCGTATTGGAAAGCCGGGTATCGATCACCGCAATTTTGACGCCTTTTTCCTTCGCTTCAATGATTCGCTGCGCCTGCGGGTTAAAATAGTGTCCCGATTCCAGATGAGAACTCATCAACAAAATAAACTTGGCATTGGCGTGATCCGGATTCGGACGGTCAATCCCCATCCAGGTGGCATATCCGACACGAGCACCGGAAGAACACACATTGGTATGGGTGTTTTGCCCGTCAACTCCCCAAGAAGCCAATACCCGTTCGACATATCCGTCTTCCCCGTGACGGCCCACGTGATAGACGACCTCATTTTTCCGTCCTTCCGTCAGCGCTTTGCGAACGCGTGCCGCAAGAACATCCAGCACTTCCGACCATGTGACCCGCTCAAACTGGCCGGATCCTCTCGGACCCGTCCGTTTTAAGGGATACAAGATCCGGTCCGGATTGGTCACTTGGCCGATCGTTGCCGGACCTTTCGCACAATTTCGTCCGCGGCTTGCCGGATGCATCGGAACCCCTTCCAGTTTTCGAATCTCATGCGTTTCTTTGTCGACGTATGCGGTCAAACCGCAAGCCGCTTCACAATTAAAACAAACCGTCGGCACGAGCATGTAGGATTTTTCAACCCGTCTTGGCCAGGCTTGGGAGTCTAATTCCTTCCAGTCATCCCATTTCTCAACCGGGGGAAAGGAATTCAATCCGGCAAATCGCTGAAATTGTCCGTCTTTTTCCCGTTTTTCATTGTCAGTTGTCATCGTAACCCCTCCTCGATCTGCACGTTCACGTTAACTTAACGGTACCGATTGACCCGCTTGCACGTAGGCATGTTCGTATGCAAACAGTCCCAGCAGCGCCAATACCGCCCCAACCGCCAACAGGGACAAGCCGCCGACGGAAAGAAGCACCAATGGCAACGCGGTTCCTGCCAGAACACCCATCCAATAATAATTTTTGTATCGGCCGGATGTCATTTGACGGGCTGCTCTTGCCGCATCTCCCGTCATATGCGGAATGAACAGTTCGCTCAAAATCAATGCCATATGGACAGCGAGGGAACCGAACAACGCCCAGCGCAACCACGCCACTGCCGTTTCCTCCAGCGGCAGGGAGAAATGGGCCAACAGCATGGCGCCGGAGCCCGCCAAAATCGCTTGCGTGAACAAGTGGAAAGGCAGCAGCGGATTCTGCCACAAGTCACGTCCTTTTGCCTGAGAGAACAGGAAGGCCGTGTAAATGGCCGTAAAGGTTGCCAGGATAAATCCGGGCCAACGGAGTACTGCCAGCAATCCGTCGGATTGCATCAAACCGCCGACGAATTGCAACGCCAGCACGGCCGAATATCCCATAATGATATAGGCCCCGCGAACCAACCAGGATTTCCATTG
>JAGVBM010000103.1 GCA_020059765.1 Bacillota bacterium | reverse complement strand
ATCGCTTTCATGGTGGGGATGGCAACATTGATGCAAACCAAGGTTGATTTCGACTATCAGGGACGTTCCACAATGAGTGTGCAAACGATCTTTAACGGATTCATGGTGTTGGCGATGCTGACCTCCGGCTGGCTGCATGAGGCGTTTACCGTCCAGCCAGTGGTGATTGGCGGCGGATTGGTGATTGTCATGGGCGGCGTAATCTGTTTCCTGATGTTCGCACGGGTCTTCCGTCTGCCGTCGCAAAGCCGGATGCATGTACAGGAACAAAAGCTTTGATCAGGGAGGACCGTCATGACTAGACAATTGATAATCCAGACCGACAGCCCGGAAGTGCAGACTCTCTCCCGCAACGATCCCCTTTTGGGCCGATTGATCACGGCCATCGGGGATCTGACCCTCGATTTGCGGGACGATGATTTCGGATCTCTTGTTCGGAGTGTGATCGGACAACAGTTATCGGTGAAGGCGGCAGCAACGATCTGGAACCGAACGGTGGATTTGTGCGGAGTAATCACGCCGGATGCTATTTTATCCACGTCCGATGAACGGTTGCGGACAGCGGGCTTGTCAAAGGCAAAAATCGCTTATGTCAAAGACTTGAGCAGCAAAGTCGGAAACGGCCAATTGGAGTTGTCCCGATTGCGGGAACAGGCCGATGAGGATGTGATTCGCAGTTTAAGACAAGTGAAGGGCGTTGGACAATGGACGGCAGAAATGTTTTTGGTGTTTTCCTTGGGACGCCTGGACATTTTGTCATTGGGAGATGCCGGATTGCAAAGGGCGGCCAATTGGCTGTATGGTCAACAATCCGCAGGGAAAAAGATCGAACTTGTTGGGCTGGGGGATAATTGGTCACCTTACAGAACCCTCGCGTCCCTGTATCTGTGGGAAGCGATCAACCGGGGATATGTGGACGGGTACGCGGAACTTCCGCTTAACGAAGAGAGATAATGCAACAAGCATCAGGCCCACTCGCATGTGGAGTGGACCTGGGGAAACTAGGCAAACAGGAGGGCGGATATGACGAATCCGAAAATAGCAATGAACAGGGTTGTCAAAAGTCCGGCGTAAAAAGGTTTCATACCGACCGTTTTCATGTTCTTGAAGCTGGTTTCTAATCCCATGCCCGCCATGGCGATCGTCAGCAGAAAGGAGTCAACGGAAACCATCGTTTGGGTGATCGGTTTTGGCAGCAAAGGGAGCGAGTTGATCAGGACGACCGCCAAGAAACCAAAAACAAACCAAGGGATCGCAATCCGGCGAATGCTGCGGGGGTCGGCATCGGTCTGCGGCCGTTTCATTTGTGCGGCTCCCAACAGGATAGCTGCAGGAATAATCAACAGTACGCGGGTCAGCTTGATCAACGTCGCGAATTGGCCCGCACCTTCGCCTGCCGCAAAACCGGCTGCAACCACCTGCCCCACCTCGTGAATCGAGGAACCTGCCCAGACGGCGTACAAAAGATCCGGCAGTTGAAAGATGCGGAATACAATCGGATACAAAAACATAGCAATTGTACCAAATAATGTAACGGTTGCAATGGCAAATGAAGTGTCTCTCTCTTTGGCGTCAATGACAGGCGCCACGGCTGCCACTGCGGAAGCTCCGCAAATGGATGAACCCGTACCGATCAGCACAGACAAGTCGCGATCCAGCCCCAGTTTTTTTCCAATCCACATGGTAAAGATGAGAGTGGCCGCCGTTACGACCGTGACCAGCAGGAAACCTTTTCCGCCAATCCGGCCAATTTCGCCAAGGCTTAATTGGAACCCCAACAGGATAATCGCCAGCCGCAAGACTTTTTTTACTGCGAAATGGATGCCGACGTCAAGCGAGGGAGGAACCCGAAACAGATTTTTGACCAGCATTCCCAACAAAATAGCAATGATCAGCGAACTGAAGTGCATGTTTTGGACGACATCGAGATGTTGGATTTGCATGGACAGCCAAGCAATCATTCCGACGAGCAATAAACCGGGAGTAACTTTTTTAACAAATTGAATTGCTTGTTCCACAGATAACCTCTCCATATCATCTATTTTTTATTTATTTAAACTCTCATTTCCATTGTAAAGCCGAATCGATGATTAGTAAAATAATATGATACTATATAGGTCATAAGATTCAACTTATGGGAGGGTCGCATCGTGAATCTGCGGCAGCTGCAAATCTTTACCCATGTGGCGAACACCAAAAGCATGTCCGAAACAGCCAGGCAGTTGTTTATGACACAACCGGCGGTCAGTCAGACGATTGCAGAGTTGGAAGAGCAGTTGGAAGTGAAACTGTTTGACCGTCTCAACAAAAAGTTGATATTGACCGATGTTGGTGAAGTCCTGCATACATACGGCAAACGAATTCTCGAGTTGGTTGAGGAAGCGAACCATACGATCCGAGATTTTTCCAACATGGAACAGGGCAGACTGCGGCTGGGGGCGAGTACGACCATTGGAATCTATCTTCTGCCGAAAATTGTCGGGGAATTTCAGAAGAAACATGCATCCGTCGAGACCAGTTTTACGATTGACAATACGAGCGTGATCGAACGAATGGTGTCGGATAACCAAATCGATCTCGGATTGGTGGAAGGGATTGTGCGGTCGGGGGATATTCGGGTGGAAACATTATTCCGGGATGAATTGTATCTGATCTGTTCACCCAATCATCATTGGGTCAGAGAAGGCAAACAAACGGTGATGCCGGACGAAGTCTCGCAGGAGCCCCTGATTCAACGGGAAGTGGGCAGCGGCACGCGAGGGATCGTCGAAAACGCGCTGCGTCAGCACCAAGTGACTTGCCGGATTGATCACGTCTTGAACAATACGGAAGCCATTAAAAAAGCGGTGGAAGCCGATATCGGCATTGCGTTTGTTTCAAAACTTGCGGTGCAGGAAGAACTGCAGTCAGGCAAGCTGGTCCGGATCAAGCTGACGGGGGTAACGATGACGAGGGAACTTTATGTGATTTTTCATAAAGACAAGTACCGCTCCCCCTTGTTTGAGTCGTTTTTGAAACATTTGGAAGTCTATCAGGTAGAAAGGTGAGTTGAAATTTTCCAGCATGACAGAAAGGGATTTTGCGATATAGTAAAATTATGAATTGAGTACAAATATACATTCGCGCACAGGGAGGGATCGCATGCTGGAACTTTTTTGGGGTGCGTTCGCATTCGGCATTATGTTTGCGGTGGTGACGGTCATTCTGGGAGACTTGATCAGCCAAGCCCTAGACGGAATGCTGGATTTCCTCTCGGTTGATTATTTGGATCCGATGGTTGTGGCGACAGGGATCACCGGTTTCGGCGGTGCGGGAATTCTCTTGAGCAAGTACACGGCATGGGGGGCTTTTGTCGTTCTGACGGTTTCCCTGTTGATTGCCGTTCTTCTCTCAGCGTTGATTTATTTTGCGTATGTTAAGCCGGTCAAGAACAGCGAGAACTCCATCGGCTATTCGATGGCCGATTTTTCCGGGAAAATTGGCGAAGTGACGGTGACCATCCCGGAACGGGGTTACGGTGAAGTGCTGATCAAAGCGGGAGCCGGCAATACCAATCAGATTGCGGCCAGCTTTGAGGGAGTAGAGATTCAGACGGGAACCCGGGTGGTGGTAGTGGAGGTGAAAGAAGGCACCTTGTATGTTTCCCGTTTTGAAACCAAATAAAGGGGGATTTGAGCAGATGACTGATTTTTTATTGATACCAGGGCTTGTCATTGGCGTCATAGTCGTATTGGGGTTGGCTTTTTGGACGCGCTACAAAACAGTAGGGCCGGATGAAGCGATGATTGTGACAGGTTCTTTTTTAGGGCGCCAAAATGTGGCGACGGACGATTCCGGCCGCAGAATCAAGATTGTTCGGGGCGGCGGCGCCTTTATCTGGCCGATTTTTCAACAGGCGGAATTTCTGTCTTTGTTATCCCACAAGCTGGATGTATCCACACCGGAAGTCTATACGGAGCAAGGGGTACCTGTGATGGCTGACGGGGTGGCGATTATCAAAATCGGCGGTGCAGTGGAGGATGTGGCGACTGCAGCCGAACAGTTCATGGGCAAGCCGACCGAGGCATTGAAAAGCGAAGCGCAGGAGGTCCTGGAAGGTCATTTGCGGGCCATCCTCGGGATGATGACAGTCGAAGAAGTCTACCGCAACCGGGACAAATTTGCCCAGGAAGTGCAGGGAGTGGCAGCCAAGGACTTGAAGAAAATGGGGCTGCAAATTGTATCCTTTACCATCAAGGATGTTCGTGACAAACACGGTTATCTGGACGCTCTCGGCAAGCCGAGAATCGCGGCGGTGAAACGGGACGCGGAAATTGCCGAAGCGGAAGCGGTTCGCGATGCGCGAATCCAGAAAGCACGGGCGGAGGAAGAAGGACAGAAAGCGGAATTGCTGCGGGATACCAACATTGCGGAGGCCAGCAAGGAAAAAGAATTGAAGGTGGCGTCTTTCAAGAAAGATCAAGATATGGCGAAGGCGGAAGCGGATCAGGCGTACCACATCCAGGAAGCAAGAGCCAAGCAGACGGTTGTCGAGGAACAGATGAAGGTCGAATTGGTCCGCAAAGAAAAAGAAATTGATCTGCAGGAAAAAGAGATTGTCCGACGTCAGAAACAGTACGACGCAGAAGTGAAAAAGAAAGCGGACGCGGATCGATACGCGGTCGAGCAAGCGGCGGAAGCGGATAAAGCGCGGCGGATGCGGGAAGCGGACGCCATGCAGTACAAGATCGAGGCGGAAGCGAAAGCGAACGCGGAACAGAAAAGGTTGGAAGGGATGGCAATCGCCGAAGCGGAGCGGGCCAAGGGTACAGCCGAGGCGGAAGTGATTCGACTGCGCGGGTTGGCGGAAGCGGAAGCGAAAGAAAAATTGGCCGAAGCTTTCCAAAAGTTTGGTGAAGCGGCGGTACTCGACATTATCGTCAAGATGCTGCCCGAATTGGCCGGGAAGGTTGCCGAACCTCTGAAATCCATTGACAAGCTGACGGTCGTCGATACCGGCCACGGGGAAGGTGCCGCCCGCGTCAGCAATTATGTTACGTCCTTAATGGCGACGGCTCCGGACATGCTGAAGAACGTGTCGGGGATCGACTTTGAACAGTTGGTGCAGGGATTGACACAGAAAAAGGCGAGAACAGAAGAAGAAAGGTGACATTCGCATCCACCAACGAGGTGGCAAGGGATGAATGCGTACCATCACTCATCAAAGCGGATCGCCGGTTCCCCCGTGTAGAAAAATGTGCCGGTGCTCTGTGCGATCCGCACCCCGTTTTCATTTTCCATGTAAGCTTCCGCCACAGCCGTCGATTTGCCGGTATGGGTCGGACGGGCAAACACTTTCAAGGTTTTTCCCTTGCCGGGGGCAATGTAATTGACGTTCATCTGCAGCGTCACCACCTGTTTGCCCGTCACTTCCGCAATGCTCCAGCCCATCGCCGAATCGAGCATAACGGCAGTAATTCCCCCATGGACAATACCGAGAGGATTCATGAAAATCGGCATCAGCGGCAGCGACATGACATGCCAGTTATCCTGGGTCTCACGCTGAATCGGCAGCAGTTTGACAAGGGACATCATATCGCCGCTGGCCATTGCGCCTACCGCTTTTTGAAACAGATTCGGATCGATCGATTTATGGGAACCGTTCATGTTTCATTCTCCCTAGTGGAATATTTTGTGAATCGGCTGCTGTTATCATAAACATATCATAAAACGAGT
>JAGVBM010000132.1 GCA_020059765.1 Bacillota bacterium | reverse complement strand
CTAGCTGGTTGTTTTCCCGTACCCGCTTGCGCGTCATAGCCGCCCAACAAAAGGCGGAAGCCGCGAAACCGAAACGGGAGAGGATCCATCAGAACCGGCCGAAGAAAAAATACAAAAGGAAATGATCGGCAACTTGTCGATAGAGTTTTGACAAAAAAGGGATTTGGCGTATACTATGATTGAACAAAGCACAATTGCGAACAACAGAGAAGGGAAAGAGTAAAGCTTCGAATCCCTCAGAGAGAGAAACCGGACGAACCGGAACAAGGCCATTCGTGATCCGAAAGATCGCAGAAGAGGCTGTGGGAAGGTTGCCGTCACGCTGCGAGGTTCCTTGGCTGATTCCGGCTTGAATGTCGTCCCTGAGTTGCCTTGCCGAACGACTGCAGCGGCACTCTTGCACCTGCCATTAGATCAATGGCTTGATTGCGACTTTTGCGATCCAGCAGGCCGGTATGCGAGGTTGCCAGCTTCCCAATAAGCAGGGCCGGTGAATCCGTTATCTTCCCGAGTGCGCGCAAGCGACCCCGCAAGCAGGACTAAGCAGGAACCCTGCCGAATCTGAAAGGCAAGATCGGGGAACCTGCGAACAGAGTTGGCGGTTGTCGATGCGCGAAATCAAGGTGGTACCACGGAAGCAAACCCTTTCGTCCTGATGCAGGATGAGAGGGTTTTATTGTTAGGAATGAAGGAGGATTTCCAGTATGAACAACGAAACGGCAAAGGAACAACAGCAGATTCCGACCGTCTATGATCCGCAGGCTGCCGAACAAAGGCTGTACGACTGGTGGATCGAAAGCCAATTTTTCAAAGCGACCGGAGAGGCGGACAAACAGCCTTACAGCATTGTGATTCCGCCGCCCAACGTGACCGGTGTGCTGCATATGGGGCACGCCTTGGACTTTACCCTGCAGGACGTATTGGTTCGCCGCAAGCGGATGCAAGGATATGACGCCCTGTGGCTGCCCGGCATGGATCATGCGGGAATCGCCACCCAGGCGCGGGTGGAAGCGACGCTTCGCCAAGAAGGGATTTCCCGCTTTGATTTGGGGCGGGAGATGTTCCTGGAGAAAGTCTGGGAATGGAAGGAACATTACGCGTCCGTCATTCGTGCCCAATGGCGACGCATGGGTTTTTCCCTCGACTACTCCCGGGAACGTTTCACCATGGACGAAGGGTTGTCCCGCGCGGTTCGCACCGTGTTCGTCAAGCTGTATGAAAAAGGGCTGATCTATCGCGGCAACCGGATTATTAATTGGGACCCGGCCGCCCGCACCGCCTTGTCGGATATTGAAGTCGAATACAAAGAGGTCAAGGGCGCCCTGCATCATATGCGGTACCCGTTGCAAGACGGCAGCGGGCACATTACGGTCGCCACCACCCGGCCCGAGACAATGCTCGGCGATACGGGGATTGCCGTGCACCCCGACGATGAGCGGTACAAACATCTGGTGGGAAAAACGGTTTTTCTGCCGATCATCGGCCGGGAAATTCCGATTTTTGCGGACGAATATGTGGATATGGACTTCGGTTCGGGCGCCGTCAAGGTAACGCCGGCTCATGACCCCAACGACTTCGAAATGGGTCTTCGCCATAACCTGGAAATGATCAGCGTTATGGACGAATCGGCGACAATGAATGAAAATGCGGGCCCCTACCAAGGGCTTGACCGGTTCGAATGCCGCAAACAGATCCTCAAGGATCTGCAAGAACAGGACGTTCTTTTCAAAATCGAAGAGCATATTCATTCGGTCGGCCATTCCGAGCGAAGCGGAGCTGTCGTCGAACCTTTCCTGTCCACCCAGTGGTTCGTCGCCATGAAGCCGCTGGCGGATACGGCGATTGAACTGCAAAAGCAGGGGGACGGGGTGCGGTTTGTTCCCGACCGGTTCGAAAAAATCTACCTGCACTGGATCGAGAATGTCCGCGACTGGTGCATTTCCCGCCAGCTTTGGTGGGGACACCGGATCCCGGCTTGGTATTGCGACGAATGCAATGAAACGATCGTGTCGATGGAGAAACCGGCAAGCTGCCCGAAATGCGGCCATGCCCACTTGCGGCAGGATGAAGATGTGCTCGACACCTGGTTTTCTTCCGGATTGTGGCCGTTCTCGACAATGGGGTGGCCGGACGAAACGGATGACCTGAAACGGTACTATCCGACCGACGTTTTGGTTACTGGATACGACATTATCTACTTCTGGGTGGCCCGGATGATCTTTACCGGCCTCGAGTTTACCGGAGAGAAGCCGTTTCGGGACGTATTGATTCACGGACTGATCCGGGATTCGCAAGGACGCAAAATGTCAAAGTCGCTTGGCAACGGTGTCGATCCGCTGGAAGTGATCGAACAATACGGCGCGGACGCCCTGCGTTTTATGCTGATGACCGCAAGTTCTCCCGGAAACGATCTCCGCTTCTATTGGGAAAAGGTCGAATCCGCCCGCAATTTCGCCAACAAGATCTGGAATGCCTCTCGTTTTGTCATGATGAATCTGGGCGATTTCCGGTACGAGGATATCGATCTGCACGGAGAGTTGGGTACGGCCGACAAGTGGATATTGCACCGCCTGAACGAGACGGCCGCGGGTGTGAACGCCGCGTTGGAACGATACGATTTCGGCGAAGCGGGACGCCAGCTCTATGAATTTATCTGGAGCGAATACTGCGACTGGTACATTGAATTGGCCAAATTGTACCTGCAGGGAGAAGACGCTGCGGCCAAGAGAACCACCCAATCGGTACTGGTCTATGTTCTCGATCAATCCCTTCGTCTGCTGCACCCGTTTATGCCGTTTATCACGGAAGAAATCTGGCAGCACATTCCCCATCAGGGACAGACGATCACGTTGGCCGCTTACCCGGAGCACCAGCAGCGGTTTGTCGATGAGCAGGCGGCTCGTGAAATGGAACTGTTGATGGACATGATCCGTTCCGTCCGCAACATTCGCGCGGAGATGAACGTGCCGCAGAGCCGTCCGGTGGCGATGATCGTCAAACCGGCCAACAGCGAAACGGAAGCATTGATCCGCCGGGGGAAAGCCTACATTCGCCGATTCTGCAACCCGGACAGCTTGACTATCGATCAAACTGCCGTTACACCGGAAAAATCGGTTACCGCTGTCGTTACTGGCACGGAATTGTTCTTGCCGCTGGCGGGCATGATCGATGTCGACGCGGAAATTGCCCGGTTGGAGAAAGAATGGAAACATCTCGACGCGGAAGTGGAACGGGTGGAGAAGAAATTGTCCAATCAGGGTTTCCTGGCCAAGGCGCCTGCCGATGTGGTGGAAGCGGAACGGACGAAAGGACTGGATTACGCGGAAAAAAGGGAAAAAGTGCAAGCGCGGCTGGAAGAACTGCGCCGCTAATGCACAAATCCGACAAATCGGGGGCGGAAGTTCGTCCCTCGATATCACTTTGGCCTAAAACGGAATACGATGTAAGGACTGATCGAGTTGGTACAGGAATGGATCTCAAGTTTCCCGAAGTTTGACGGGCGATGGGGAATCAAACTCGGGTTGGAACGAATGGAATATTTGCTCGAACAACTGGGCAATCCCCATGAAAAGTTGCGTTTCATCCATGTGGCCGGGACAAACGGCAAAGGCTCCACCTGCGCGTATTTGGCCTCCATCTATCAACAGGCAGGCTACCGGGTGGGCAGATACACCTCACCCTATATCATGCATTTTTTTGACCGCATGTCGATAAACGGAAGCGATGTTACGGAAGAACTACTGAACCGCTTTGCGGAACAACTCAAACCGTACATTGAACAACTTGCCGGGACGGAAATCGGCGAGCCGACCGAATTTGAAGTGATTACTTTGCTTGCCGTCCTCTTTTTTGCCGATCAACAGGTGGATCTGGTGATATGGGAAACGGGGCTTGGCGGACGTCTGGATGCCACCAACGTGGTCACCCCGTTGGCCTCGGTCGTCACCAATGTAGGGTTGGATCATTTGCTGCATTTGGGATCGACGATTGAAATCATTGCCCGGGAAAAGGCGGGAATCATCAAACAAAACGTTCCAGTGGTTACGGGCGCCGAGGAACCTGCCTTGTCGGTAATCATGGAAAAAGCAGGGGAATTGCATGCACCCGCCAGGATTCTGGGCAGAGATTTTAACTTCGAACGGATCGGGAATTCCCTGTCCGGGCAGGTGTTTCATTTTTTCTCGTCGAATATTCAACTGTGCGATCTTGAAATTTCCATGTTGGGTGAACATCAGTGCGCGAATGCGTCGTTGGCCGTGCAGACGGTGCTCACTCTGTCTGCACAGGAGACGTTGCCTGTGCCGATCGATGCGTTGCGCAAGGGGGTCCAATTGACCCGCTGGCCGGGCCGCTTGGAGATTGTCAGTCATGATCCGCTGGTCTTGCTCGACGGCGCCCATAATCCCCATGGAGCGGCGGCGTTGGCAAAAGCGCTGCAAGAATTGTTGAAGGATCAAAAGCTGGTATTGGTTATCGGAATTTTGCAAGACAAATTGGTGCCGGGTGTACTGGATCCGATTCTGCCGTTTGCAAGCCGGATTATCATTACGGCTCCCGATTCGCCGCGAGCCGCCAAATTGGAAGACGTACAGGCGTTTTTGCACAATCGGACAACGGTTGCCTTGCAATCGGTTTCCGGAGTGGCGACTGCCGTTGAACATGCGTTATCCATCGTTCAACCGCAGGAAGCCGTTCTGGTCACAGGTTCGCTTTATACGATCTCGGAAGCGAGACAATACACCTTCCGGAAAGGATGAGATGCTGGGTGAGTCGGTTCCGCCGCGTCCATTTTGTAGGTGTTGGGGGTTATGGAATGAGTGCGATTGCCCGGGTGATGCTCGATCAAGGGTATCAAATTTCAGGTTCGGACGTGGCCCGGCAAGAAGCAACGGAACGATTGGCGGCCCTTGGGGCCACGGTGTATATCGGACATCATCGTTCGAATATTGCCGGTGCAGATTGTGTGGTGTATTCAACTGCGGTCTCTCTTGACAACGAAGAAATCCAGGCCGCTTTTGAATCCGACATTCCAGTCATGCACAGATCTGAAATGCTGGCGATTCTGATGGAAGAACAAAAAGGAATCGCCGTGGCCGGCGCTCACGGCAAAACGACGACCAGCTCGATGATTGCGTTTGTGCTGGAAGAGGCCGGATGGAACCCGACATTTGTTATCGGCGGCATCTTGAACAATATTGGTGACAACGCCAAAGCGGGGTCCGGGGAATACTTGGTTGCCGAGGCGGATGAAAGCGACGGTTCTTTTATCCACTACAATCCTCACTTTGCT
>JAGVBM010000212.1 GCA_020059765.1 Bacillota bacterium | reverse complement strand
ACACCTACCACCATAATCAACAAGTAAGTCATCGAATAGGATTTCAACATATTTTTAAAAGTTATTAGCCAAGGTATTTGATAAACTGCAAAAACTGCTAGGGTAGCTAAAGACGTATTCACCAAATAATAGATAGGTATTAAGAATAAATCAGTAAACATCCATGGTAATGACAATACACTGAACAGATGGTTAAAATAGGAAACTACCCAAATTGTGATGATAGTTTGTCCTAAATTAGGCAATATTCTTTTTACAGGCATTTTATATAAGAAAGCAAGGATCAATATTTCTATCACGACTGCCCATACTGACACCCATGTCCCGTATAAAAGCAATCCCGATAGTACTACCGCATTGTTCAGTGTAATCACATACTTATACGATCTAACCGGCGTAAACGTTCCAAGGATGGTTAAAAGTGTGTAAACAAACAGGATACCCGCATGTTCACGCACTTCTAATTCTGGAAGTACGGAAATAAGTCCAATAATGGCTGCTAAAGGAAAGACATATTGAACAATGATGTCTGCGATTATTAGTTTTAAATCAATTTTTTTCTGCAGCTGCATATTTTTTCCCCTCACGCAGTTGAATCAGCGAGATCGGTTTGTTCATAATGCGTTGGACAAGCAGGAAAGCGCCTAAGATGATAAACAAATCGCCGAAGCTTATTACACGTGGTATCGGGAACGGCACGAATATAATGTCTGCCAAGAATGACAAGTGGGTTTGATCGGTTAATACGGTGTGCTTGTAGTCATATCCATTCAATATGGGGTCAAGCGGCCAAGGTCCTTTCCTCATTTGCTCGAGATCCACAGGCATCTTGCCCAAATTGACCCAAATGACCAAAGCGTTCAAAAACCAGCCGATCATAAAGATGCGGATATCTTCGTATTCCCAATTGCTCAAGAAGAATAGCAATGTAGACAGGTAGGAAATTGAAATAAACGCATTTCCCCAATGCGGTATCAAAGCCGACAGGATTTGCAGACCGATGCTGATTCCTATCAAGTACAGCCTGCGAAAGACGGGGATCTCTTTCAGTCTGCCCCCTCTTATCAGGGCAACAATAAATGAAATGATAATTACATCAAGCAGCAATGCATTTCCTCCTTCATTAGCAAAGAAACACCACTGAAGCAGCGGTGTTCCTTTGCGAGATGAGAACACAACAACTTAAAAGACGTACAAATTCGCCGAAGTCGCACTAACAATACCTGCGACCAAGAGAATAGCTGCTGTGAGCTTCTTCATCTCAATCCCTCCCTTTGGATAGGAGGAAGGTGGGTTCGCTACTAGCTCCATGCAGGCCAAGCGACCAAATACAGCCTGCACTTCAACGCACTTCCCTGATGGTCAGGAAAGATGGTTTCGCTACTCGCTCCATATAGACCAAGCGACCACATACAGTCTATACTTCATAGCACTTCCTACGATTATTTTAGTAGGAGAGGCAAATTTAGACAATAGTGCCATATGCCTAAATTCATCAGTTTCTGAGGAAATAAGACTCATTTTCGACAGAAATTTGCTTCATTCGCATCGTTTTGAACTGAAAATCTGACAAATGCTTCCCTCGTCAAATCCCCACGGATTGCCGCAGTTCTTGCAGCAGCGCTTCACAATCGCGCGGATCCACTTTGTCCTCCTGAATCAGGCGATGGATCGCCTGCTCCATCGTTTGCATACCGTATCGTCCGCTGGTTTGAATAATATTTTTGATTTGGTGGATCTTTTCCGTCCGGATCAAGTTGGCGATTGCCGGGTTGTTAACCAATACTTCAACCGCCGCTACTCGGCCTTTCCCATTTTTCAGGGGCAGCAACTTTTGTGCAAAAATGGCTACCAGTACATTGGCTAACTGAAACCGGATCTGCGTCTGTTGATTGGTCGGCATCGCATCGATAATCCGGTCAATCGTCTGTGCCGCATCCGGCGTGTGCAGCGTCGCAAACACGAGGTGCCCTGTTTCCGCCGCGGTTATGGCTGTGGAAATGGTTTCGAGATCGCGCATTTCTCCTACCAGAATCACATCCGGATCTTCCCGCAGTACGGCGCGCAACCCGGTCGCAAACGTGGCCGTATCCAGTCCAATCTCCCGTTGTACCACGATACTCTTGCGATGAGGATGCAAATATTCGATCGGGTCTTCCAATGTGATGATATGTCGCTCCATTGTTTGGTTGATTTGATTGATCATGGCAGCCAGCGTTGTCGATTTCCCGCTTCCCGTCGGCCCGGTCACCAAGACCAACCCTCGCTGCGCTCTGCTAATTTCCTCGGCAATAACCGGCAGCCCCAGACTGTCCATGTTGGGGATGCCGAAGGCGATGCTTCGCAAAGCCATGGCCACCGTCCCGCGCTGCAGGAATACGTTGACGCGAAAGCGGGCGAGACCCGGTACGGAATAAGAGAGATCATACTCCCCTGTTTGCGAAAACGCCTGCCAACCTTTATCATCCAGAATTTCTTTTGCAAGGCTGCTGCAATCTTCCACTGTCAATGCAGGATACTGAAGCGGGACAAGTCGGCCGTCAATTCGCGCATATGGCGGTATTCCCACTGAAATATGCAGATCGGAAGCTCCTTGCTCGATCGTTTGACGCAACAAAGTCTCCATGTTTGTCATGCAAATTTCCTTCCTTCTATTTCAGTCTTTTACCCTTCTCGAATAACCACCTGAAGCACTTCTTCAAGGGTGGTCAATCCTTGAACTGCCTTTTCCAATCCGTCTTCCAGCATGTCTCGATAACCGTTTTCCTGCGCCCAATGCTTGTACGCGTGCGCCTCCTGCTGTTGATTGACAATGGTTCGCACCTCTTCTGCAAACGGCAGTACTTCTTGAATCGCCAAACGCCCGCGGTAACCGGTACGATTGCAGGAGCTGCATCCGTGTCCCCGCCAGAGTTGTCTATCATGAAAACCATGTTTTTCCAAAATCGCCTTTTCATCTGCCAAAGGAGTGTATGTTTCCCTGCAATCCGGACAAATCCGGCGGACCAATCGTTGCGCCACCACACCGCGCATCGTGGATGCGATCAGGTAGGGTTCGATTCCCATATCCGCCAATCGGGCCACGACGCTGGGCGCATCATTGGTATGCAGGGTCGACAGCACCAGATGTCCCGTCAAAGCCGCCCGTAGGGCAATCTCTGCTGTTTCTTTGTCACGAATTTCTCCGACCATGATGATATTCGGGTCTTCCCGCAAAATCGAGCGGAGGCCGACGGCAAACGTCAACCCGATCGACGGGTTCACCTGTACCTGATTGACACCATCCAATTGATATTCCACCGGATCTTCAATCGTGATTACATTCATTCTTTCCGTATTCAAATGATGTAATGCCGCGTACAGCGTCGAAGTTTTTCCGCTGCCGGTCGGACCTGTGACCAGCACCATTCCATAGGCCGAGTTGATCATGTTCATGAACGCTTTGTGATTGATTTCCGAGAATCCCAATTTGTCAACTCTCGTAATGGCGTGCTTCATGTCCAGCAAACGGAGAACCAATTTTTCACCAAAAATCGTCGGTAACGTCGCCACCCGAACATCAATCGGACGGCCGCGAACCTGCATTTGAATTCGTCCGTCTTGCGGAATTCGCCGCTCCGCAATGTTCAGGTTGGCCATGATTTTAATGCGGGTCGCCAATACCGGCTGCAAATGTTTCGGCAGACGCATCTGATTGATCAGCAGCCCGTCAATCCGAAACCGTACCGCCACACCTATACGCTGGGCGTCAAAATGAATGTCGCTGGCCCGTTTGTCAACCGCCTGCTCGATTAATTGGTTCACCAGCCGAACAATCGGAGCGTCCTCCGCTCGCACTTGCTCTTCCATTTCTTCCGGTTGGACATCCATCAACACTTCCGAGATCGAGCGGTTCAAGCTGTAATACTGCTCGAAGGCGCGATTCATGTTCTCGCGGGTGGCAATAACCGGATCGATTTTCAGACCGGTGGTCATCTGGACGTCTTCAATGGCAAAATAATCAAATGGGTCCACCATCGCCAACGTCAGACGATTGCCCTGCCGTTTCACCGGCAGCACCTTATATCGGCGCGCCAGTTCTTCCGGCACCAATTCGATGATGGATCGTTCGATATCGAAACGATCAATATTCAAATGCGGGATGCCGAGCTGGAATTCAATAACTTCGATCAACTGTTCTTCTGAGATAATTCCCCGCTGGGTCAGAATTTCTCCTAAAGGTTGTGCCGATACTTTTTGTTCCGCTAACGCCTGATCCAATTGTTCTTTGGTGATCAAGCCATATTCCAGCAGCAGATCACCCAATCGTTTGCGTGCCATTCTGTTCACCTCCCGAACGCCTTGTCGTTGCCTGCCGGTTGTATCGGAAACGGCCATTGCAGCGTGTTGGATACCCGGTCCTCCCACGGGGATTTCGCATAAATGGTTACGTTGACAGATGCTTTCGCAAGGGAAGGGGTCCCATCCGCGGCCGTTTTTTCATGAAATTCCAATTTATAATT
>JAGVBM010000180.1 GCA_020059765.1 Bacillota bacterium | reverse complement strand
TGTCACGATAGGAACGCAGTTCATGTGCAGTCTCTTCCAACTGATAAGCGGAAGACTTCACCATTTCCACAACAGATGAAAGATTGCTGTCATATCGAAGCAAATGATCCAGATCGGAACTGATCTTATGTAAAATTTCGATGATCGAGCCTTGCTTGGAAAAGCCCTGGTATAAGCTTTCATATGCGGAAGCGGTTGTAGAAAACAGTTTTTCGGCATGCGACAATTTGCGCCGTTCTTCTTCCAACCGTTCATCTTCGCCCGGTTTGAGTTCAAGGGACTGAATTTCTTCAAGTTGAAAACGCAGCATGTCGATTCGCTGAATTCGTTCCTGTTCGCCCATGACCGCTTGTTCGAAAGTCTGTTTAGCCGCCCGGTAATTCTCATATGTATTCGATAGTTGTGTTCGCAGGCGTGTCACTTCATCACCGCAAAACGCATCAAGCATCGTCAAATGCTCCTCTGTCCGAAGCAAGGATTGGTGCTCATGCTGCCCTGCCAAATCCGCCAAATGGGAACCGATTTGGCGTAAGGCTTGTACGGTGACGATGCGTCCGTTGACGCGACAGACCGTTTTTCCGGCGAATGTAACTTCCCGCACAATCACCAGCGCCCCATCTTCCCATTCAATCCCTTGTTCTTTCAGGATGTTCCCGATCCCATGGTCGGAATTCAAAACAAACAACGCCTCGATGACCGATTTGTCGGCGCCCTGCCTGACCATGTCGGTGGAAGCGCGTCCGCCCAAAACCAAACCCAAAGCGTCAATCAGGATCGATTTTCCCGCTCCGGTTTCACCCGTCAACACATTCAATCCTGTATCAAAATGCAAACGGATCTCATCAATTAAGGCAAAATTACGGATATGCAACTCTTGTAACATATCATCACCTGACCCGGAATTCCATTTGTCACAAGTATATCACCAAGAACAAACGTTCGCAAGCTTGCCGAACAATTTTCCAAACCGATCCTACAGAAACTGAATGAATCGGTCCATCAGAATCGGTGCATCTTCCCGTCTCCTGCAGATAATGAGGATCGTGTCGTCACCGCTGATCGTGCCCAGAAGATTGTCCCAGTTCAATGCATCGATCAAAGCGGCCACCGCGTTGGCGTTGCCCGGGAGGGTTTTCAGGACAATTAGATTTTCCGCCCGATCAATTGATACGAAACTGTCCACCAACAATCTGCGCAGTTTCAGCTCCGGATTGTAGGAATGCTCCGCCGGCAGCGCATATTTGTATCTTCCGTCGGCAGTTGGCGTTTTTACCAGTTGCAGCTCCTTGATATCGCGGGAAACCGTTGCCTGCGTGACTTGATAGCCAAGAGATTTCAACGCATCGACCAATTCTTCTTGGGTTTCAATGTCACGAGTCGAGATCAGTTCCCTTATTTTCAGAAGCCTTTGTCCTTTCATTTACTTTCCCCCTAATCAGCTAGTTAGGATCGTTCAGCTTCAGGCGAAGAACATCAAAAAAGCCCCGTTCCTGCCATTTAATCAGTGTGGTATAGTGGGGCGATTTGCGGACAAGGATTTGATCCCCCACTTCTAATTTAAATCCTACCTGCCCGTCAATCGTCATGCCGATATCGTTATGCATGGCAGAAACCTTCACGCGAATTTCCTGGTCTTTTTGGATAATAATCGGACGCGAACTCAGTGTATGAGGACAGATCGGGGTGATCAGGATCACATTGATATGAGGACTGACAATCGGTCCGCCGCAGGACAAAGAGTAGGCAGTCGATCCCGTTGGCGTCGAAAGAATCAAACCGTCGCCCGAGTATTTGTCCACATACATATCATCTACATACACCGACAAAGTGACCATTCGCCCGAACGAACCTTTCGCGATTCCCACGTCGTTCAGCGCAATGCCTTGTTGAATGACTTGTCCGTTGCGAATGACAGATGCTTCCAGCATCATCCGTTTTTCCAGGTGATAATCTCCCTGCAGGACTCGATCGACGGCATTTGGCAGATCATTTGGTTCCGCTTCCGACAAAAATCCCAAATGCCCCAGATTAATCCCGAGAATCGGCAAGTCATGAACGGCCAGCTTGCGCGCGATTCCCAGCAATGTGCCGTCACCGCCCAGCACAAAGACGAGCTTGACATGTCCCGGGAACTCATCGACCGGCAGGGAGATGTCCCGACGTTCGACTGTGTCCGCCACGTCACTGTCGATCCAGACAGTGGCACCTTTTGATTCCAACAAACCAATCAATTGTTTTGCTACTTCAATGGCACTGGGTTTGTTTTGATTCACAGCAATTCCGATTGTGTTCATGCCTCCACCCCAACAACATTATTCGCGAAACAATACAAAAATCCTTCATTTCCCAACTGTATCGGTTGGTTGCAACAAACTGTGCGCTTCGTTTACCACCCGCTCAATCTCTTCCATGATTTGTCGCTCGTGCCGGGAAGTTTGCTGGCGCAGTGTCAGCCACGTCAAAAATTCAATATTGCCGTCGCCGCCCGTTATCGGCGAGTATGTCAATCCTTGTACCTGATATCCTTCCGCTTGCGCTGCCTGCAACGTTTTCTGCAGCACTTCCCGATGAACTGCAGGATCACGGACAATCCCATTTTTCCCGACTTTCTCTTTGCCTGCTTCAAACTGTGGTTTGATTAAGGAAATCACCGATCCGTCCCGTACCAGCATTGTTTTGATAACCGGCAGCAGAAGGCGAACCGAGATAAACGAAACATCCATCACGGCAATCTCAGGTTGAGCATCTCGCAGGTGATCGAGTGTGAGATGACGAAAATTGGTTCTTTCCATTACGATCACTCGCGGGTCTTGGCGCAGTTCCCAAGCCAACTGTCCGTATCCGACGTCAACCGCATACACCAGCCGGGCACCGTTTTGCAGTGCGCAATCGGTAAATCCTCCCGTTGATGCTCCAATATCGATCACCACTTTATCCTGCAGGGAAAAATCAAATTCACGCAGCGCTTTTTCCAGTTTCAGACCACCTCTGGACACATAGGGATGGAGTTGCCCTTTCACTTCAATACGAGCGTCGGTTTTCACTTTAGTTCCCGCTTTGTCAATCCGTTCCCCTTCCGCGTATACGATTCCGGCCATAATCGCCGCTTTCGCTTTTTCGCGACTTGGAAAATATCCTTTATCGACAAGTAATACATCCAACCGTTCTTTCGTACTCATAGACGCCCCTTCTTCGTTAATGTGGAAAAGCTTGCAACCACATTTGACTGATTGCAAGCTTATGATCCCGGTCTTATACAAATCATGTCCGATTAAGCTCTCTGCCGTTTTTTCGGAGACATTCGCTTCGCGTTTTCGACAATCCGTTCGACGTTCAATCCTACGGATTCCAAAAGCTGATTGACACTGCCGTGTTCAATAAAAAAGTCCGGCAATCCAAGCGGTGTCATTTCGACTCCCGACACCAAGTTCGCAGCATAGAATTCCAGAATCGCTGATCCCATGCCGCCGGCCAGAGCCGCTTCTTCAACGGTAATCAACCGATAGCCGCGCACCGCCAAATCCATTAACAATTCGGTATCAAGCGGCTTGACAAACCGCATGTTGACGACCATCGGATAGATGCTGTCCTGTTCCAGCAGGTCGGCCGCTTTTTCTGCCAGTTCAACCATCGGTCCCAAGGCGAGAATAGCGAGTTGAGACGTGCCTTCCCGCAGGATTTCAGCTTTCCCGATGGAGATTTCGCGAAACTCGTCCGCCATTTTGATCCCTCTTGCTTCCCCTCGGGGATATCGGACTGCCGTTGGTGACTTCTGCAACGTTGCCGTATACAGCATATGCTGCATCTCGTCCTCATCTTTCGGCATCATGATTGTAATATTAGGGACAGCACGCAAAAAGGAAACATCAAACGCCCCGTGATGGGTCTCCCCGTCCGCTCCGACCAAGCCGGCACGGTCAATTGCAAACGTAACCGGCAGGTTCTGGATGCAAATATCATGAATCACTTGATCATAGGCTCTTTGCAAAAACGTGGAATAAATGGATAATACGGGCTTCATCCCGGCACAAGCCATTCCGGCCGCCAATGTTGCCGCGTGTTGTTCCGCAATGCCCACGTCAAAAAACCTGTCCGGAAACTGTTCCGCATATTTTAAAAGACCCGATCCGGCCGACATGGCCGGAGTTATGGCCACAATATTCTCGTCCTGCCAGGCCAGTTTGATCATCGTATCGCCAAATACGTTCTGGTAACTCGGCACGTTGGAAACCGGTTTCGGCGATTCGCCTGTTTCAATATTAAAAGGATTGACACCGTGCCATTTGTCGTAGGAACCTTCCGCCGCCGCATATCCTTTGCCCTTTTTTGTAATAACGTGCACCAATACGGGGCCTTTTGTCTGTTTTGCTTTTTCCAGCATTTCAAGCAGCAAATTCAGATTATGTCCGTCGATCGGTCCCAAATAGGTGAACCCGATTTCTTCAAACAACATGCCGGGAACCATCAGATACTTTAAGGAATCCTTGATTCTTTCAAGCCCTTTGGCCACTTTGTTGCCGACTGAAGAAAATTTGGACAGCACATGCTGAATTTCCGCTTTCACATTTTGGTAGTGGGAGTCGGTACGCAGTTTGGCCAAATAGCTGGACATAGCCCCAACGTTGGGCGCAATCGACATTTCATTGTCGTTTAACACCACGATCAGGTCGGTTCCCATATGACCCACGTGATTCATCGCTTCGAAAGACATCCCTCCGGTCATCGCCCCGTCTCCGATGATGGCGACCACATGATGCTTTTCTTGCTTCAGATCCCGAGAGATGGCATAGCCTGCCGCCGCCGAAATGGAAGTGGACGAATGTCCGGTGTCAAACATATCATGTTCGCTTTCTTTCCGTTTCGGAAAACCGGATAAGCCCTTAAATTTGCGCAAGGTCGGAAAAAGCGCTTTGCGTCCGGTGAGAATTTTATGAACATACGCCTGATGGCCCACATCCCAAATCAGCTTGTCTTGCGGACTGTCAAAAGCTTTATGCAGAGCCAAAGTCAATTCCACAACACCCAAGTTGGGGCCAAAATGTCCGCCTGTAACTGAAATGTTTTCAATCAGGAACTGGCGAATCTCTTCCGCCAAGATTTCCAGTTCTTTTACGTTCATATTTTTTATGTCAGCGGGGCTGTTGACGTTTTCCAGGAGCACGCTTACCGCCTCCCTTTCGGGATTTTTTCTTATCTTTTCCATTAAATAACTGTATATGAAACTTTCGATCTAACCAGCTGAAAAATCTTCCGACATGCAAAATAATCCAATTCGCTTTCCGAATGGCAAATGCTTTCCCCAAAGCTTTGCCGCCAACGGTCAGGGAGGCGATCAAGGCGGTGGCCATAATGGCAACGGCTTGCGCGCCTGTTCCGGATATCTGATTTGAAACTACAACCTGCGCCACCAATGCGGCTGTAGCAGCTCCGCTCAATACGCTTGCGATGTCGCCGACCACATCATTGCAGAAATTCGAAAATTTCTCTGCATTGCGAACGATACGGATTGCGTACTTCGCGCCTGTAACCCGTTCCGCCGCCATCGCATGATACGGTTCTTCCCTGGCGGCGGCGGCAGCCAAACCCATTATATCAAAAACAATGCCGATCAGGACGATACTGATGATGACGAAAATCCCGACCCACCAATCCGTCTGATGCAGAACAATTGTGGAAGTATTAAAAAATCCGGATAGAAAAAAAGTGACGACTGAAATGAATGCCGCCCATCGAAGCGTGTCACGCCACGCACTGTTCATGAATAGAACTACACTCCGTTCCGCAGACTATGTACGAGCAGGTGGCAACTTCTCGAGTAAACGCTGTGGCTTAGGTCGAGTAGGTTTTCCCAAACAGACACCGTCACGTCGCCGTGTCGGCGGTTTCCCTTTACGTCCGTCTCATAGGCGTCACCGCACATTGGACTCGATTACCACTTAGTCCACACTATAATCCCCGAGAAGTCACGCATCATGCAACAGTCTAGGAGTTTTCCTCAACAACCCCACACATCTTCCTAGCCTCTTTTGCAACATGATTTTCATGCAGCACCGGTACATGTTTTTGGCCGAAAACAAATTACCTGAACCCTGCAGTCCCATCATATCACTCAAGGCAGGCTACGCTGCAGACAAGTCTTGTGTCATCCTACAAGATTTCCCTATAGCATGTCACTCACTCGATCTTCTCGGACATGCAGCAGGCAAGAGTCTTGTCATTCAGGACTCCAGCTCGACTCGCCGTGCAGGTTCATACCCCATGCTATAGTCCGCTGCTCGAGGGCGTTGGACCAGAGACATGGGCCTCCGCGGAAGCAGGGTCTACGCCCGCATGCCATTGCGGATCGCCCTGCAACCTTAACTCCCAGCATCAGCCCAAAGCTGGGCGCTTCAAGCCAACACCAGGAACTTCATCGATGTGCCCTTTGGCGAATTTTTAGGCCCGCCTTCAGAAGAGAGGGATCGACTAGAATACTGCGCCACCCTTTGCTTCATAACGATTATATCACAATCGGCCGACAGAACCAAAAAGCGTCCGAAGCAGCATCGCTTACGCCGAAGAACTCTGCTTATCGAGATAACTCGTATTCAAAATTCAATTTCATTTTTTTAGCCAATTTCATTCTTTTTGCTGATTTTGTCCAATCACGATTCTCTGTGTACCAGAAAGTCGGCGATCGCTCTTAATATCGTCGTGTCATATGGCAATTGTGCCAGAGAGGCAAAGGATTCTTCCGTCAGCACGCGAACTTTTCGGATCGACTCCTGCAACCCGTATACGGCCGGATAGGTCATTTTCTCAAGGGTCGCATCGACACCCGTTTGTTTCCCCAATTTCGCTTGATCTCCCACCACGTCCAAAATGTCATCCTGGATTTGAAAAGCCAATCCCAGTTTATCCGCATAGGAGGTTAATGCGGACAATTCATGCGGGGCTGCGCCGGCAAAAATCGCCCCGATCCGAACGGAAGCGGTCAACAAATCGCCTGTTTTGTGCTTGTGAATATATTCGAGAGTTTCTTTGCTTCCTTTCCTTCCTTCCGCTCGAATATCCGCGACTTGTCCGCCAATCATCCCCTGCACGCCGCTCGCTCTAGACAATTCGCGAATGATCGCCAGCATCGAACGCTCCATCCCATCCGCTGCGTGCTCGGACAAAATCTGGAACGCATAGGTCAACAACCCGTCCCCCGCCAAGATGGCGATTGCATCCCCAAACACTTTATGGTTGGTCAGCTTTCCCCGGCGGTAATCGTCATTGTCCATGGCCGGCAAATCATCATGAATCAGCGAGTACGTGTGTATCATTTCAATCGAGCAGGCAGCAGGCAAAGCGGATTGCCAATCCGTTCCCAGCGTTTCAACCGTTGCCAGGCATAATATAGGACGAATCCGTTTTCCCCCGGCCAGCAAGCTGTACCGCATCGCCTCGGCAATTGGCGGAGGCGATTGCAAATTTGCCGGCAGCAACCGGTTCAAAACGTCTTCCACCGCTTGCGCTCGTGTTTTTAAATACTGTTCAATTGCAAACGGCATGATTACTCCTCCGGGAGAAACGGCTTTTTGTTCAGTCCGGCTGTGTCAGAGATCAACATCTCAATTTTTTGTTCCGCTTCGTCCAGCTTGTCCCTGCAAACCTTGGCCAATCTCATGCCTTCCTGAAAATTGGCTATCGCTTGCTCCAAAGGAATTTCTCCGCTTTCCAGTTCACGGACGATTTTCTCCAACCCCAAAAGCGCTTCCTCAAACGTCAGTTCCTGCAGCTGCTCATTTATCTGCTGATTGTTTTCCGCTTGCTTTTTGTTCGGCATGCTCCGCTTCCTCCTCCATTCCCCATACTTGACAATCCAGCCAACCGTCGGGAACCCTGACATGCACCCGGTCCCCCAACTGCAATTGACGGATGCTGCGGACCAAATGTGCTCCTTTTCCATCCCGATAGGTCAAAGAGTAGCCCCGTTTCATCACCTGCAGCGGGCTGTAAGCGTCCAATTTGTCAATCGTCCGGTGAAACCGGTTTGCAGCCGAATCAAGTCGGACATCCATGGCGGATTGCAATTTCTGCAACGAATAGCCAAACCGTTGTTCCATCCGTATCAGACGTTCGACGGGGGACTTGGCGGTCAAGCGCCGATTCAGCTCGTGAACCTGTTTTTGGCGAATGCCCACCGATTTGGTCAGCAGCAGCTCCAATTCATTTTCCGTATGATCAATCTGCTGTCGAAGCTGTTGAATTCGCTGCGTTGGTTTGGCAAACACGGAAGATTGCTGAATTCGTTCCACCCGGGACTGCATATCCCGCAAACGGGTCGACAAGGCTCCGATCATCCTCTGCTGCAATCCGTCAACGTGCCGCAGCAGTTCGGCAAAATGGGGAACCGCGAGTTCCGCTGCTCCTGTGGGAGTCGCCGCTCGAATATCCGCCACAAAGTCGGCAATGGTAAAATCGATCTCATGGCCGACTGCGGAAATAACAGGAATCGTTGAACCGAAAATCGCGCGAGCCAC
>JAGVBM010000298.1 GCA_020059765.1 Bacillota bacterium | reverse complement strand
TCCATAAAGAAAACTTGGCTTCGCCAAGCCTTTAGGCGCAGGCGAAGCCAAAGTTATTCCCACCCAAATGCTTGCATTTGGGTGGGGACCCGCATTGCCCTTATGCTTGTTACCTTGAAAACTTATAAATTCTAACAAGTATAAAGAAAAACCGCTCTTGGAAGCGGTTTATCACAGTTTGCTGCCCAATACTTTCGGGCCCCGCGGACTCGTCCCTAAGGGATCTGGTTCCCGCGTGATGCCGATGCTGTCAAAATCGGGTCTTTCTTTGCCGAGAGAATAAATCAGAATGCCTGCTCCTTGATCATTGACCACAAACGTTCCCGCGTTTTGCCGCTGGCCGTTTTTCAGCAGCCAAACTTGATAGGCCTGATCCCCGGTCAACGGTTTGACATGATCCACTTGCACCACGATTTGCATACCCTCATTGCTGCGGATCAGATAAGCGTTGCCGGTGCCTTGCGGATGATCGGCAGTCGGATACAAGGCAAATGAATGTTCCACGTTCATGCTCGGTCCCGGTTGCAGACGGGCAAGCGGCGGCTGCTTGGCCGCTTGTTGCAGGGACCATCCCGACAATCCGAGGGAGAGGGTTAACACCGCGATCAAACCGAGGCTTAACCGTCCGTATAGGTTGGAAACAAAATGTTTCCACGCAGTTGGCGATGCGGAAGTGTCGTCGATGGGTATTGCTTCGCGTTCGGGATGGATTTTGGCAGCCGCATGCGGTTCTTCAGGCGCTTTGGCCTGATAGGCGGCTTGCAACACCTTGTTTTTTAATTGCGCAGGGGGCTGCTGAAGTTCAGCCGTATAGGGCAGCAGCTGAATAACAGGCTGCAATTCTTCCATTTCGAGCCGGCAGGCATCGCAATCGGGCAAATGCGCTTCAAATTGTTGCCGTTTCGTCTCGTCCAGTACCCCAAGAAGGTAAGAAAGAAGATGAGAACAAGGTGAATCTGAGTGATGGGCTGTCATGGGCGATCCTCCTTCCATGCAGGATGCAAATGTCGTTTGAGTGCTTTCAGGGCCGAGTGCAGACGGCTTTTGACTGTTCCCAGCGGGACGTTTTGCATGTGGGCGACCTCTGCTAACGTGTGGCCGCCCCAATAGGTTAACCGCAACAATTCTTGCTGTTCCGGATTCAATTTGCCAATTTCTTGCTTCAGCGCGCGCGCCAGTTCCCTATGTTCGATTTCCGCCAGGGAGTCCGGCGCAACAGATGCCAGATCATGCAGCATCAGTGGCGGAAGTATGGATAACCGATTATTTCGTACGCGTTTGCGCAACGCATCGATCGCCATATTGCGGGTCATCGTCAAAAGCCAACTGGACAATCGCCCGCGTTCCGGATTGTACAGGTGGGGCGATACCCAAATTTTCGTAAAAGTATCCTGTACGATTTCCTCGGAAAGCGCTTGGTCGCGTGTAATTTGCAGCGCCAAGGAGTAGATCAGCGGACCGTAGCGGTCATAGACGGCTTCGAAAGCGTCTCGGTCACCTTGCTGGATATTCTGCAACAGTTCCGCATCGGACGGGATTGCCATAGAGGAGAAGACACTCCTTTGTGACCTGTTCGTGATCATATTCTTTTTAAAAGAATACGCAAAAACGGGTCAATCGGTTTGCTCTACATTATATCAAGTGTGAATTGTTTCTACTACAATGTGTGTTCAATCCAATGTTGTGTTTCCAATTTTCCTATGGTAAAATGTCATTTGTTGATCAAGACGGTCCGCTGTCAGTGCACTGACATGAACGTCTGCAGGGAAGGAGGATGCTGTTGTGAATCAAGAACTTCTTCGTCAAATTACGGATGAGCAGATTCGTAAGGATATTCCAAGTTTTCGTCCGGGGGACACTGTGAAAGTTCACGTGAAAGTTAAGGAAGGTAACCGTGAACGGATTCAGCTGTTCGAAGGTGTTGTCATCAAGCGCCGCGGGTCCGGAATTTCCGAAACTTTCACCGTGCGTAAAATTTCTTACGGCGTAGGTGTAGAGCGTACATTCCCGCTTCATACGCCGAAGATTGAAAAAATCGAAGTTGCTCGCCGTGGGCGGGTGCGTCGCGCGAAACTTTATTACCTGCGCAATCTCACAGGTAAAGCTGCTCGGATCAAGGAAGTTATTCGTTAATTGCGTGAAGGGACTTGTGCTTGCAAGTCCCTTTTCCCGTAGTTGGCGTATCGAATAAGAGCCGTATTCACCTTGGGGCTTATCAGATTAGGCTAGGGGAGGAACAGTATGTCTGAACAGTCGACAAACGAAACGTGGGAATGGGTAAAAGCTCTCGGATTGGCCATTCTGCTGGCTCTTGTCATTCACCAATTTGTTTTTGCGCAGTTCCTCGTTGACGGCGAATCGATGATGCCAACTATGGAACATCGGGAACGGCTGATCGTGAATAAACTGGTGTACCGCTTCCATCCGCCTGAGCGGGGCGATATCATTGTGTTTCAATATCCGGCGGATCCGTCGAAAGATTTTATCAAGCGTGTGATCGGTGTGCCAGGCGATACGATTGAAGTGCGCGGAGGCAAGGTGATCCGCAATGGGGAAGCGTTGAATGAGGATTATCTCGGTGAATTGACAAACGGCGCCTACGGCCCGGTACCCGTGAAACCCGGCAGCTTGTTTGTGATGGGTGACAACCGCAACAATTCGAAAGACAGCCGGGATCCGTCGGTGGGAATGGTTCCTTATGATTTGGTAGTCGGCCGGGCGGACTTGGTTTTCTGGCCGCTGGAAAAATTTTCTTTGTTCCCGTTCAAATGAGAAAGGGGGACTTGCTTTGACGATTCAATGGTTTCCTGGACACATGGCGAAAGCGCGGCGGGAAGTCACTGAGAAGCTGAAGTTGGTGGACGTCGTATTTGAATTGGTTGACGCCCGAATTCCCCTGTCCAGTCGAAATCCGATGATGAATGAAATCACCCAGCAAAAGCCGCGTATCGTTCTGTTGAACAAAGCGGATTTGGCAGATCCCGATCTGACGAAAGAATGGATCTCCTGGTTCGGTAAATTGGGCATGCCTGCCATTCCGGTGATTGCCACTGAAGGCGAAGGCTTTCGAAAGATTGAAGCGGAAGCCAAGCGGGTCACAGCCGCGAAGTTTGCAGCCATGCAGAAAAAAGGGATCCGACCGCGTGCGGTCCGCGCCATGATTCTGGGAATCCCCAATGTGGGCAAATCCTCTCTGATTAACCGCATGGCCAAACGAAACATCGCAAAAACCGGCGACAAGCCGGGTGTCACGAAAGCGCAGCAATGGATCAAAGTCGGCAAGGACTTTGAACTGTTGGATACGCCGGGCATTCTCTGGCCGAAATTTGAAGATCCGCAGGTCGGCATTCGGTTGGCTGTAACCGGTGCGATCCGCGATGAAGTGCTGGACAACGAGAAAGAAGAAATCGCCTTTTTTCTGGTAACATGGCTGCGTCATACATATCCGGGCGTGTTGGAATCCCGCTACAAAATCGACGATTTGCCGGATGATCCGTGGGAGACCATTCGGGAGATCGGCATGAAACGGGGATTGGTTCGCGCCGGCGGCGTGATTGATCAATTGGCCGCTTGCGACCTGATTTTGCGCGAGTTCCGCAGCGGAATGCTGAGTAAAATCACACTGGAAC
>JAGVBM010000357.1 GCA_020059765.1 Bacillota bacterium | reverse complement strand
GTCTCGGTTCCGGTTCGCCAGTCATACCTGGGGGATATTGCCCCGGTTCAGGCAAGGAGTTCTTATGTGGCGGTCAATGGAATGACATTTGGCGGAGCGAGGATTCTCGCATCCCTCGGCGTGATTGTGGGGGCTTATGCATCGCCTTTGACCATGGGGATGATCAGCATGGTATTGGGGGTGGCGAGCTATTTTCTTTACCAGTCGATCGTGTCCGACGTCCACGCCCGCCGCAAGCGGACGGCGTCTGTAACGGCGGAAGCGTGATACAGCAGAAGCGTGACAGCGGAAGCGAGGGAGACAATCTGTACCATATAAAAAGCGGCCGAATTCCGGCCGCTTTTTCGTCGATCAATGATGACGATTGCAGGAATGTCCACCGTGATGGTGGTCGTGATCATGATGGTGGTCGTGGTGGTGCGATTCTGCCAAAGCCTGGGTTACATCCAGAGGTTGCAATTCTTTCCGCAGATATTGTTGAATAGCATCTTCCACCGTTCCTCGGACACCGGTATAGATCGTGATCGATTTTTGGGCTAATTTTTGTACGGCACCGCCGCCCATGCCGCCGACGATCACGGCTTGTACGCCCAGGTTGGCAAGAAAATCGGGCAATGCGCCATGTGTATGTCCTTGTGTATCTACCAGCTGAGTCTCTTTCAATGTATGGCCTTCCACTTCGCAAATCGTGAATGTTTCACAACGGCCAAAATGGTTAAACACTTGATTGCCTTCGGTTGCAATGGCGATTTTCATACGGAACAGACTCCTTTGCAGAAAGATTAAGTGCGTCGGCAGTTCGGACAGACATGAGGCGGCGGCGTTGGCAGCATGTCAGACGGCAGACTGACCGACGAATCAGCGGAAGACTCCGAAGCCTCCCAGATGCATCGGCACTTCTGACAGCGTCCCCGATAGGCGGCCATCAAATAGTTTCCGCCCTCGATCCGAATTGCTTTGCCGTGAATCAACGCATCGGCCAATTGTTTTCGTGCTTCGTTCAGAATACGTTGAAACGTGCCTCTCGAAACGTCCATTTGTTCCGCGCACAGGTTCTGGTCAAATCCTTCCCAGTCCGCCAAACGAATGGCTTCGACTTCTTCAATCGACAGAAGGACTTCCTCCACCGCATCTCCCGTCTTTTGGAAAGGGGAGAAGTAGTGGTTCGTCGGGATAAAGCCAACCCTTCTGCACTTCCGGGGCCGTGGCATAACCCACCTCCAGTTATAATGTGCATATGCACATTATTAAAGTACACCCAAACTCACGGGACGTCAAATGGGGAAGTGGTTCAAGCGACGCTAAAATGAGGGATTTCGGCCAACTGTCAAAAAACGGTCAAAACACATTTTTATGTTGGAGTTATCGATTGTCGAGAATTTGACAAATTACAAAAACAGTATTATTATACCCTACGGGGTATAATTGCAATAATTAATCGGAGGATGATGTTCATGTTGTCTTCGAACTGCGCAACGATTTCAATTGGTGAATTCAAGTCCAAACTGTTCAGTTCCGATTCGATGAACATTCTAGACGTTCGGGAAATTGATGAATACCGCGAGGGACACGTTGAAGGATCGGTCTTGATTCCGTTAGGCATTCTCCCGTATCGAGTCGACGAATTGGAAGCGGATAAGGAGACGATTGTCGTCTGCCGTTCCGGAAACCGCAGCATGGAAGCCTGCCAAATCTTGAAAGAGCGTGGATTCCGTCGGGTGTATTCGTTAGATGGCGGTTTGATCAGTTGGAAACAGGCATGATGTAGTTTTGAACATAGCATCCCAAGCGAAAGGCGAAGACGGTCGTGTCTTCGCCTTTTGTGCGTCAGTTTTTTGCACGGCAATTATGATTGTTCCGGGGGAATGTCCGAGAACAAATCGGCAGCAGTCGTCTGGTTGAGCGGAAGTCCCGGATCGTCCTTCGGACTTGATTGCCCGGTGCTGTGATTCAGTTGTTCGTTGATTTCCTCGATTTGTTTTTGTGCCAGTTGTTCCAATGTTTCCTTGCGAATGGGAAAATCCTTTTTTTGGCTTGTCATGAGGGCATCCTCCGTTCTGAGAGTTGCTGTTGACGTATAGTATGTTCCAAACCCGCATGGATCATTGGAAAGGATTCTGCAACAATAAGTCGAAGATTGTTGTAGTCGAAGATTGTTGTAAAGGACAGGAAATCATTCGGTGAGGGGAGAAAAACCGATGCGAACCCGATGTGCGTGGACAACGACGGACCCGTTGTATATCGAATATCATGATCATGAATGGGGGGTTCCGGTCTATGACGACCGGTTATTGTTTGAATTTCTGATTCTGGAAGGTGCCCAAGCGGGACTCAGTTGGTATACGATTCTCAAGAAACGGGAGAATTACCGGAAGGCGTTTGACGGATTCGACCCGGAGCGGGTCGCTTTGTATGACCAGGCAAAGATTGACGAATTATTGGGGAACCCCGGCATTGTCCGCAATCGTCTGAAGATCAACGCAGCGATTGAAAATGCCAAAGCGTTTCTAAAGGTAAGGGATGAATTCGGTTCCTTTCGGGACTATATCTGGACGTTTGTCGGCGGAAAACCGATCATCAACGATTGGCAATCTATTCGAGAGGTTCCAGTCAGCACGCCAAAATCGGACGCTATGAGCAAAGACTTGAAGAAACGGGGATTCAAGTTTGTCGGTACTACCATCTGTTATGCCTACATGCAGGCAACCGGCATGGTTATGGATCATACGGCGGACTGTTTTCGGCACGAACAAGTAAACTCCACCCGAGAAGCGAGTGGAGTCAGGGACTCATTTTAGGACAAGCCGGCGATTTCTTGCAAAACTCCATCCCACAACCGGATGCGGAATTGCAGGGATCGTTCGGCTGTCTGATAGGCTTCATGCAACTTGTCCTGATTGTTCCCGCAAAGATGAAGCAGCAGCTTTTCAGCCAACGGTCCGTGTTCGTCACCGTCCAATTCGATGTGACGATTCAGATAGTAAAGAAGTTTGTCCACCGCTTGTCCGGTTTGCTGCAGTTCGTCAACCAAAGCCTGGAACATGTCGGGAATAATGTCTTCCCGGCCGAAGAAAAAAGCGGCGGCCACCTCATGCGTCTTCCCGTTGATGGCAAGATCCAGCGTATGGGTCACAAATTCGGACACCGAATCGGCCGCTTCTGCCACACGCATCGCCTCCAGCGGATTTGCCCCCGTCTCCAACGCACCGATGAAACGGGTAATCGCGCCGGTATCGGCACCTGCTTCCCGCATCGCTTGCAGATACAGATCAAAATGACTGACGTAACTGCCGGCGCCATCCTCATCCGATTCTTCGCCCAAGACAATTTCGTTGACAAATCGAGCATAAAGCCCATTTTTCTTGGGAATCCAGGGTACCGAAGTACTGGTCAGGTCGATCTGCAGGCGTTTTAACAGACTCATAAAATCCCACACGGCAAATACGTGATGCT
>JAGVBM010000248.1 GCA_020059765.1 Bacillota bacterium | reverse complement strand
TTGACGGGCAAAACCTGTGCTGGCATGTGGCGGAAGATACAATTGAAAGATTGGTACAAGAAGCATATCGGCAAGGGTTTGCAATTGACATTCCGCCCGCGAAAAATTTAACACGGGCCCTGCAAAGCCGCAATGGTTGCACGTTCGATATAGAGACAACCGGCTTGCGCGAGAACCCGAACGCCCATCTGGTCAGTGCTTGTATCGGTTTATCGAAAGCGGATCCGATGGAATTTTGGGTCGAAGATCCGCAACAGGAAGCGGACATTCTGCGGCAACTGGCTGATGTGTTGATGGATAAGGATCTAATTATCACATGGAATGGAGACCGGTTTGACATCCCATTCCTGAATCACCGGTTGCAGATCCACCAGATCCCGTTTCAGATTCAAACCGCTCAAAGTCTTGACTTGTTCCGCATCGCCGAAAAGATGAAAGCGGCCGGTCTGATTCCGGCAGCCGGTCTGCAAGTGGTGGAACGATTTTACGGAATCGTGCGTCCTGATCAACTGCCCGGCCGTTATGTACCGGGCCGCTATGCCGATTATTTGGATTCGCGCGATCCGCTGATCAAGCAGGAAATCTTGCAGCATAACCGGGAGGACGTGTTGTTTCTCTTAATGCTGTCGCCATTCATTTATCAGGGGACCGTTCCCGCTGATGAATCAACGCAAACGAAGGAAGAACTGCAGCTTCTTGACCAGTATTTGATGCATATGGAACGTATCGAAAAAATGCTGGAAGAAAAAGTGGAGCTTGAACAAATGATTCTGCAACTGGCCGGAACGAGCGGACAAACTGTCTTTGTCCGTCCTTATGGAAATATAGTGCTGCAGGAAGCCGCCTGCACCGTTCAGAAAAAGCAAGTCAACGCTCCTCCGATTCGAACGTTTGAAGAACTGGAAGAGTTTTACCGGAACACATTGGCCAATCTGCCAAAACGCACATGGAATGCCGTGGAATAGTTCCGTTCTTCCGGTAAAAACTAGCCTTAAACGGCGAAGGAGGGAGCGACCGTGAAACGGCTTTCCTGTCTCATTCTTGCTGTCATTCCGATTCTCGCAAGCCCTTTTCTGTATGCGGTTCCGGTAAGCGCAGGCCAATCCGTTCATCTTATGGCTGAATACGCCAAATGGGGACGATTGGCCATGCAGGAGACGCAAAAAAAATATCCGGCGGCGAGCATCGTCGATTACCTGCATGTCGGCCGTAAAACGATCTCGCAAAATACCGCCGAGGAAACATTTAAATTTTGGCTGCGACAAAATCAACGGGAGTGGGGAGTCTATGTACGGATCCAATTTGAACCGGCGACGGAAAAATTGCTGTCCGTCACTTTCCAAGAAACATCCCGTTAGAGAGATGGGGAAAGCAGCAATACGGGACACATCCTGCTTATTGTTTCCTGGCAAACAGATGGGCTGTCCGGTCTGTCGTCACTTCATCGAACACGGTCAATTTGTTATCCTCAAAACGTTCACGCAATTCCTCAATCGAATAGAATGAATAATACAAATCATCAATGAATCCGTCCGTTCCTTGTGTCAAAAAAGATGCGTAAAAAATGCCCGTCGCTTTCAACACCCGATGGACCTGGGACAGTGCGATCGACAAATCTTTTTTCATCAGATGCACCAATGACAGATTGGCCCAGATTCCGTCAAACACTTCGTCATCATAGGGGAGATTGCGAAAATCGCCACGACGAAATGACACATGATTAACGGTCTGTTTGGCAACTTCAATCATTTCTTCCGAAATATCCAACCCTTGCACGTGAATGCCATATCGTTTCAACGTACGGGTATCCTGACCGGTACCGCTGCCCAAATCGAGCACCCGTTCCCCCATCAGCATCGTAGTGAACCGGACGACCATTCCCGCCGTCCCGTCGTCCCCGTGACGAAGGTCATTGGAATGCGCCAATTGATTATATTTTTGCTTGGTTCGCTTGATATAATCCATGTCTTTCGCCTCATTCCAGATTTCTCACCGATATCTTATTCGCCCTGCCGACAGCGAAACCCTGCAAATTGATAAAAAGCCTCAAGCTGAATCGCTTGAGGATCTCAGATGAAAGTAATCGCTTTCATCGTGCACCAAGAAAATGGAGGTAAACCCACCAGTTATATTCCTCTTCCGAACCGTGGCTTTCCAGTTCCCGATAATAACGAATAAACTCCTCACTGGACATGCCATTTTTCCGTTCACAGGTTTCCACAAAAGAGCGCATTATGGAATTGCGTTGTTCGATATATTGTGTCATACCTGACTCCCCTCCCGCAAATAGTATAACACATTGGATATAATGTGTCACTACCGATTTCCGTCACGGTTGCGGCAAAACCACCAAATGGGCGACCATCGGTCCGTTATGTTGAATGTCGGGATGGGTCAAACAGGTAATTGGGAAATTTCCCGTTTTGTCCGCACGGAATCGCACTGTTTCCAGTTTTCCTCTTTCCACTTTCCCTTGCAACTTGTACCCGCTGATTAAAAACGGATGGGACTCTCCTTTGATTCCGTAAAACTCCAGTGTGACATCGTCACCCTCATTGACCACGATAGTTCCGGGATCCCAACGATAGGCTTCAATCACTTTTTTTCCGTCCGGGCTGGTGTATTTAATCTCATTGGTGACAATCGAAATTTTTACCGAGCGATTCGTGCTGCTCCCCGTTTCTTCCGTTTGCTTTTCACTTGATTTTTCAAGCAGCCAAGTGGCTCCCCCCAGCAAAATCACTAAGGAAAACAAAATTCCAAAGGATCGAATGACATGTCTGGACATGAAAAAATCCCCCCTGCATGGTTGTCTTATCACCATGTCTATGAGGGATTTGTCCAGTCTAGGCCTGATTATTCGACTTTTAAGATTTCAAACGCAATTTCGCCGCTGGGGGCAGGAACAACCGCTTTGTCTCCTTCCTGTTTGCCCAACAATGCCTTGCCGATAGGTGATTCGTTGGAAATTCTCCCCTCGACCGGATCTGATTCTGCTGGCCCTACAATGGTATACACTTCCTCATCCCCATTCGGGAATTCACGAATCGTTACCGTGGATCCCACCGTTACGACTCCGGATACTTTATCTTCGCTGCGAATCAGAACGGCATTGCGCAGTCGGTTTTCAAGCAAAAGAATCCGCGATTCAACCATTCCTTGTTCGTCTTTCGCAGCTTCATACTCGCTGTTTTCGCTCAAGTCTCCGTAGGAACGGGCAATTTTCAAACGTTCCTTGACTTCCGCCCGTTTTTCCGTTTTCAGATACTCAAGTTCCTCCTCCAGTTTTCGCAGACCATCTTGTGTGACATAAAATTTGTTGTCACTCACTTCACTTGTACCCCCTGTCTCTATGTTCCCCCCATTTTACCAGCAAATATCGGCAACAGCAAAGGGGTCATTTGCAATGTCATGAGCCATGACTCGCAGAGGCAATCCTTTGATGTTTACGGGCGGGTCGCCAGCGGATCCACATATTCCTGTTTAATAATCCGAAAAGATTGGCCGCTCCACATTTCGTGAATTTCCCAATACGGCATGGTGGTGCTGGTACGAGTGGGAATCGCGTCTTTGCGATGAGTGACCAGCACCCAGCCTTTCGGCGTTTTTTGAATTCGCTCATAGGTGGCTTGTGAGTGCCAAACCGGGACGAGTCCCATTTCGGTCACGGTAAACATGGTGCCGTACTGATACCCTCCCGCACAGCCGCAGGTTTCAACGAACAGAAATTCAGAACGCTTATCGGAAACAATGTTTTCAAAAACACTTCCGTTCGGCATCCATTCCAGGTAGACCAACCCCGCCGTATCGGATATGGTTCGCAATCGGATCAGCTTCCAACGGGGGACGCCGTTTCCGCCTGTTTCGCGAACGGCTTCATACAAATTTCCATATCCTTTGGCTTGGTCATCGGTTACAGTCTGCAAGGCCACAATCCAGCGATGAGGCTGCAGTACGCCAATCAGTCCGATTGTGACTTGATTGCCTTCCACTTTCCGCACTTCTTTTTGCAGCTGGGTGACAAGTTCCGATTGGCCGGTCAAGACTAACTGCCCGTCTTGCATGACATAAGAAACCCTCAACAAATCAAACAATTGCCGATTCGGGACAAGCAGCGCATCCGCCGCCGCTACGGGCGCTCTTTTTAAGACCAGCCACTTGCCGTCCAACAAGGCTGCTACTCGTCCCGGTTGAACTTCCAACTGGTGAGTGCCATACCGAATCACTCGTTCCCCGCCTCTTTTTTCTACAGAAATCGGTAAGATACCCTGCAGCGAACAGACATCCACCAATTGGTCGTCTTTCGCCTCGCGGGGTGCATAAGGCAATTGAATCGAGATGTCATTTACACGCAACGAAACATGCCGGATTGCCGCTTTTCCGTTGCCTGGGAAAAACGCGAATACGAGCAAGGAAGCGAATAACAGACTCCGCCACTTCATAATCATCATCTCCTTCCCTTCTAGGATGAAGAGAAGGCAGCATTTTTATGAATGCGACGCCCTCACAAATCTTCTTCTTGAAGCAGGTTGAGATCTTCCGGAAGAAATCCACTGGCGCGGGCAAGTCTTGAATTTTGTTTGCGGATGCTGTTTTCAATACAGTTGCGGACATACCTTCCATTGGAAAAATGCAATTTTTGCTTCTCGCGAAAGAAACGATGCAGCAACGCTTTTTGATATCCGGACGACAGCTGATAATCATACTCATCGGCAACATAACGAGAAATGGACAGCAATTCCTCAGTGGTGTAATCCGGAAAATGCAGCTGATACGGGATTCGGGACGCCAACCCGGGATTGCTTCCCAAAAAACTGAGCATGGGTTCCCGGTAGCCGGCAAAGATGACAATGATTTCATCCCGATGGTCTTCCATGTATTTGAGCAGCGTTTCCACCGCTTCCATGCCGAAATCGTTCGGATTCTCACGGACCAATGCATATGCTTCGTCGATGAACAAAATTCCGCCCTTCGCCTGTTCCAGCACAGCCAGTGTATCTTTTGCGGTATGTCCCACATAATTTCCCACTAGGTCCACGCGGCTTACTTCCTGAAATTTCTCCTCTTTTAAGATGCCGATTCGGTGATACAATCTCGCCAACAATCTGGCAACCGTCGTTTTACCGGTTCCCGGATTCCCCAGAAATGCCATGTGCATAGACATGGCAGGAGTTTTATATCCCTGTTTTCTGCGAAATTGTTGGACGGCCGTATAGTGAGCCAATTCGTGAATACTCGACTTAATGGTCCCCAACCCGATCATCTTGTCGAGTTCTTGCAGTGCCAGTTCATAATGTCGGTTTGGCAGAGACAGCAGGTAAGTCTCCGATTCCGTGCCGGGTTGCTGTACTGCGGAAACAGAGGCAGGCGGATCCGGGGCGCGGGGTGGTGGATTAATGACGGCCTTTTTTTCCGATGATTTCAAATAGGTGAAGGTCATTGTGTTTTGAGTCATGAATTCACCCCTCATCAATGTCTGCTTGCTTTCTATCCTATGAGGAATTGAACATGCACATGAAAAAGAAACTTTTCCGCAAAGGGAAAAGTTTCTCTCTTTGATCGATTAATATCCTTTGACCAGACCGCCGTCTACCACATAAATCTGGCCCGAAATATAGCTGGATTCTTCGGAAGCCAAGAATAGCGCCACATTCGCGAATTCTTCCACTTCTCCGTACCGGCCCACCGGAATCTGTTTGGTCCAATTGTCTTTCGCCGCTTCTTGCGAGATCCCCAGCTTGTTTGCCGCAATCTGATCGAGTTCCCGGACCCGGTCGGTGTCGATTCGACCTGGCGCCAGATTATTGACCAAAATTCCGTACGGTGCCATTTCTTGCGACAGCGTTTTGCTGAACCCGTTGACGGCAGCCCGAATCGAATTGGAAAGAATCAGGTTCGGAATCGGCTGTTTTACGCCGGCAGACGTAATATTGATAATGCGTCCGTAGTTCTTTTCCATCATCATCGGCAGCAATCCGCGGGTCACGCGAACCACACTCATCAGATTCAGTTCAAACGCCTTTTCCCACGCTGCATCGTCAAAATCGAGAAAGGTTCCCGCCGGCGGTCCGCCCGCGTTATTGACCAAGATGTCAAGCGATCCGTACGACGCTCGAACCGTCTCGATCAGCTTGTCCACATCCGCCTTTTTCGAAACATCAGCCGCCAGGGCAATGACTTCCGCTCCAGTTGCGTCGCGGATCTCTTCGGCCGTTGTTCGGATGTTCTCTTCATTGCGGCTTGCAATCAGCAATTTAGCGCCTTCTTGCGCGAACCGCAACGCGATCCCTTTTCCCAGTCCTTTGCTGGCGGCGGTAATGACCGCGATCTTGCCTTGCAATCTCATGTCTGCACACTCCTTCATCCATGTTCCCTCTTCTTTGCTTGATGAATCTATCGAAAGGGAAGGCGTAAGGCCGCCCTGTTCTGATTCGGTTTTAATGCGTACCGGCTTCCGCCATCGCCGCTTCCCATTCTTGGCGCAAATCATCCGGAATGGCTTCATCATTCCGCAGCGAAATCAGTTCTGCCGGAATCTCGGTCAGCAGCACATAATCTTGGGGGATGCCGTCATATTCCAGTCCGCGTGCCGCCACCATATAAGTCGGTTCTTCGGAGGCAAAGGAATGATTCATGACAAACCCTTCATACTGCCCATCGGACAACGCAACGTAGCAAGCGAAGTAAATGTCGACCGGCAGCAGATTCTTGTAGCAAATGCCGCAGATATGTTTTCCCTGATGGGGGCCCTCAATCGAAATCTGCGCAAAATTCGATACGATCTGTCCGTCGACTGAATCAAAAGTCTCTTTCTCGACACCGCAAAAATCACAAACATGCATCCGGCCTGTGCCTCCATTTCTTGTGCTAGTCCAAGTATAACAAAGGGATGATTTCCCGAAAAGATGATTTTGAAAAACTACTATCCGCAAGTAATTTCGAAGTGTAGTTCCCCTATGATTGATTTTATGATAGGATAATAACGATAGAAAGGGAGGTTGAAACCAGACATGAACAAGACATTGAGAGGTCTTCTTGTAGCTGGCGTACCGGCCGCACTGGGTATCCTCTTCGGTGTAGGCGTTATTATGTACGGGATCCAAGCCGGTCATAAGTCAGAAGAAGCATCTGCCAAAGAAGACCAAAAGCAAAAGCAAACCCAGGCTTCTTCCACTGCATCAGGCGGCGGCAGCGAAATGAAAGGTTTTGTGAGCCAAAACTGTGCTACCTGCCACGGCCAAGATCTGAAAGGCGCTTTCGGGCCTTCTCTGATCAAAGCCGGACAATCCCTGAGCGAAGAAGAGCTTGTCAACATTCTGAAAAACGGCAAAGGCTCGTCAATGCCGAAAGGACTTGCCAGCGGCAAAGAAGCGGAAGTCGCCAAATATTTAAAAACGCTGAAGTAACCGGTGCAAACAAAGAGGCTATCCCAAAATGGGAGTACCCGGATCAGCCAAATCCAAATACGTCAAAAACTATCCCGTATCACCTGAAGAGTGGTACGGGATAGCTGATTATAGGGCGTTAGATTTCCCGAATCGACTTGTTGGACAGCCCCTCTGTCTTCTTATAAGTGAAGCGTTTTCAGAAACACAGCGTACAAATCCTGATCCTCGCTCAGTGCAAAACGGACCGGCTCCGCCTGATCCAATATCAATTGTACATGCGCGGTATTTTTATCGGCTTGAAATAATATCGTCAACTCGTGAATGTCACTGGCGAACCGCTTGCCGGAAGTAAAATGAAACTGTTGAGCAATCCCGTTCCAACCTCTGGAATCGAGTTTTTCCTGAAATCCCAACTCGGACAAGGCATGAAACAACCTGGTTTGATCCGCATTCGGCTGGACAATCAGAGCATGCAGACCTGCCAATTCATCCCATTGGGTGTCACATTCTGATACGGCAGGCAATTTCGGCCTCAAATAATAGCGTATTGCGTGAGTGGATACGGGAAGCCACTGTGGCAATTGGTACGAAAACGGAATTTTCACCGTCTGTGATTCTTCATCCAGAAAAAAAGTCTCGGTTCGAAACTCTTCCAGTTTTTGTTCGATGACCTCGTCTTGAATCTGCGCTCTCCGCACAAATTCGATATCGATGGCATTGTCAGTGCGCTCCACTATCTCCCGCCAAAACAAAAAGCTGCCTGTCACTTTTTCTCCGGCGGGAATATGGGTTCGGTCGAGCTTCAGGATAGCCTCAGGCATCTCACAATCAAGCTCAGCCATAAAATGGTTCAGCACCCCGATTCCTCCATTCAGTTTCCCTCACTACCAGTATACTACATGACGATCAAGAAGGCACTGAAATAAATACGGGAGTGTTGCGATTCATGCCGGATTTTGACCGTCCCTTGCCAATTCCGACAGCGGATATAGTATAATGGTGCAAGTAACGAAGAAGGATGGAATCCGATGAAAGAATTCGTGT
>JAGVBM010000154.1 GCA_020059765.1 Bacillota bacterium | reverse complement strand
CGTTCCGTCAATTGCAGCAAGCTTGTTCCCCCTTTTCCCGCATAAACTTCCTGCCACTTTTCCAGTTGACAAAAGGTTATCAGATCAAGGAAAATCTAGAATAACACTCTTTCCAAAATTGACGCATTTCGAGGTGGGCAACTTGACTGCATCACGCATACTTTTTGAAGAATTCATCAAGCTGGACACATCGGCAGCCCAATCCGCGTTTCGGGACAAAATGCTGTCGAACGGATACACCCATCTCCGCTATCTGGTGGAGGAATTAACTGACGCAATCCGCAAAGCGGAGGAAGATGACTTTCCAAGTCTGGCAAACTGGATTGCGAACGCTCGCGATTTGATCCCGGAACCGTCTCATATTTCGCCCTACTACCAATCCGTCTGGGAAGAAATGACACGAATGCTCGCCTACAAACAGGAAGCGTATGCTGAATTTTCGCAGGAAAAGCGGCAAGGGGAATGGCAGATCGTATATAATAATCCGAATGCGAATGACGACCTGCTGTGCATCCCGTCCCTTTCTTTTCCGGAAGCAACTTACCTGTACGCGAAATACCGTTTGGATCTAAAGAAAGCAGAGATCCTTCGCTTGCAAAAAGTAGTGGAGCATCTCACTGTCACGGGCGGGTCGAACTGACAGATGCAAGTTGGGGCCGTCCGTTACTTGAGGAACCTTTTTTTCATCGAAAATCCGGCTCCTGAGAGCAGCAGCGCAATCACTGCAAATAATCCAGCGTATCCGTACTGCTGTTCGGAAAGCATGATGCCAACCATCGCAAAGTTTGCCATAACAATCAATGTCAGAAAAAAATAAGACAGTTTCGCTTTACCGGCCATTGTCGGTTGATTGGGATTGTCTGTCATTCCTGATCCTCTCCTTGTCTTCCTTGAGGCCATCATACCATTGGCAGACAATGTTATTCAATATGGACAGAAAGAAGGCGATGCCGTTGCGTATATTGCTCGTTCTGCCCCCGAATCAACCTCACACCGGGGGAAATATCACCTACTCGAACCGTTTGAAAAAAGGCCTGGCTCCCTACGGCATTCAGATAGAAATCGTCTGTCTCGATCATCTGAAGCCGCACCATTATCAAGCGGCCGACATTGTACACGTGTTCAATGCCTTTCGCACGGGTCGGTTCGTCCTGCCGATGGTGAAGACACTCGGCAAACCGATGATTCTGACGATCACCGGTACCGACATTAACGAGTATATGATGAAAGAAGAGACACGCAAGGAAACCGTTCCCGTTGTGGAGTACGCATCCCGCATCATTCAATTGACCGATTCCTGCCGTCAGGAACTGGTGCAAATGGTCCCGTCCACCGCAGACAAAGCAACCGTTGTCAATCTTGGCGTCGACATGCCGCCTGTAATCTCCAAAACAAGGGCCGATTTTGGCTTGCGGGAAGATGAATTCGTATTCCTGCTGCCTGCGGGCATCCGGCCGGTGAAAAATCCGCTGCTTGCTTGCATTCCTCTGCAAATCGTGCATCAGCAACATCCGAATATCCGGTTTGTCATCGCCGGACCGATGATGGACGATAAACTCTGTGAAGAGATGAAGGATTGGTTGGGAGCCTCTGATTGGATGACGTATCTGGGAGAAGTGGATTACACCGATATGCCCGCGCTGATGAAGTGTGCCGATGTAGTCCTGAATACGTCAAAGTCGGAAGGATTGTCTCACGCCTTGCTGGAAGCCATGTCCCTCGGCAAGCCGGTCTTGGCCTCCCGGGTCGTCGGCAATGTAGACCTGATTCAGGATGGATTCAACGGTTTCCTGTTCTCCGACACGGAAGATTTTGTGAAAAAAGCGGTGCGCTATATGGAAGATGAAGTGCTCCGAAACCGCTTGGCAGCCACAGGACAGCAATGGGTGCAGGACCATTACTCGGTGGACAATGAAATCCGGATGTTCAAGCAAATCTATGAAGATATCATGTGTCGTGCCTATTCGATGCAAACCGATTAGGTTTTTCAATGACGGCGCCGATTTTTTGCAAATATCGTTCAGCGACACGGGACGCCTGCTCCGGGCGTCCTTCTCGTATGGCCTCCGCCCAGTCTCGGTAATTTTGAGCCAGCTCGATGTATGACAGCAAAGGCAGGGTTGTCAAAATCACCTCATACAACGATTCGGTCAAAGTGGTAACGAGATTGCGGATGACCGTATTGCCGGTTGCATTGGCAATCGCTTGATGAAAACGCAAATCCGCCCTTGCCAGATCCGCATCCGTCGATGCCCATTCGAACTCCGTCAACGCCGCTGCAATCTCTTCGTAGGCTTCCGCGGTCCGATTGGCCGCCGCCCAACGGCTGGCCCCCACTTCCAGAATCGTGCGCACCTCATGCAAACTGACCAGATCGTTGCGTCCGATCAACAGGGCTGCATGCAGCGGGGCAAACAACCGTTTCTCCAATTCCGGCTGCGCGACAAACGTACCGGTTCCGTGCCGAAGTTCGATCAACCCTTTTCCCTGCAAGGACGAAAACGCTTCCCTTACCGTGGCGCGGCTGACACCAAACCGTTCCGCCAAATCGATCAGGGAGGGCAGCTTGTCCCCCGGCTGCAGCAAACCGCTGACAATCATCTGTTCGATCTCATCCGCTATGGTTTTATAGATTTTGCCGTTGGTCGATTTTTTCTTCTCCATATGTCTATTCTACCTCAGCCGCCAACCAAAAAGCCACGTCGCTTTTGCAACGCGGCTTGCCGTTTCCGCTATTCATCAGTCCCGCCGCACGTTCAAACCGAAGAGGCGGAGAATAAACAGGAACAGGTTGACAAAATCCAGATACAAGGACAGCACGACAAAGGGCACATCTTCCCGCGCCACGCCATGACGGACAATCCGCGAGATATCAAACAGAGTGTAGCCGATAAAGATCAGGATCCCAAGCAGCGTGTACACCCATTCCGCTTGCGTGCTGAACGGAATGAAGAAATTGACGATTCCCATCCCCATCAGCGCCAGCAATCCGATAAACAGAAAGCCGCCGAGGAAGCTGAAATCCGCTTTTGACAATGTGGCATACAAGGCAGCCCCGCCGTAGGCGACAATCGTGACGCCAAATGCTTGCCAGACCAACTCATAACCGATGGTTTGCCCGTAATGAATGATCACCGGAAATAACGTAATCCCGGAAATCAATGTAAACGCATAGAGAAACCCGTACCCGACCGCTTTCCGCCGCCGGATGAAGACGGCCGCGACAATCATGATCAGTTCCACAATCATCAACGGCAAAAAGAGTGCGGGCGGCAAATATTGCCCCACATAAAAACCGATGGCGGCAAACATCAGGCTGAAAAACAAGGCGGGAAAGATGTCACCCATGGTGACACGCGTTCCGGTTGTGTAACTCGGATACATCAAAGCACCCCTCCGTAAACAGTCTGTTTGTTATTCCATTATGGCCTACGCCTGGAATTTAGAACCCAGCTTGGTCATTAATTTCGTCACGTCGGAATCTTGCAGCGCACGGCCTTCCCGCTCCAGCTTTTCGCCGACCCGGCCCAATTCTTCGTAGATCCAGTCCATGACTTCGTATTTGTTGACGCCTTTTTTCAATTCCATGGACGCGTTCTGCAGCGAATCCAGCAGCATGTCCGGATCGTTATCGTTTTCTTTCTTGATCGGCAGCGACTTGTCGTAAACGGCAATCACGCCGGAATTGTTG
>JAGVBM010000388.1 GCA_020059765.1 Bacillota bacterium | reverse complement strand
GTTCACGGATCAAAGACAGTCTCGCTTTTAAATCTTCCCACTTTCGCCTGCTGTATCCCCTTGTCTGTTCATCGGCCAAATCGCGGTCTGCTTCCCGGGTCATGATCACGTATGCACCGGCTTGTTGCAAATAGTCACGCAAGTACAACGCGATCGGCAATGTAATGTTTTTTTCAACTGTCCCATCCGGTGCAACGGCCCCTCCATCAATCCCTCCATGTCCCGGATCGAGGACAATCGTGTACCCGGATAACGGAGCATTCCATAACCAATTTTTTGCAATCGGCACTTCTGCCGTTACCCACTTGAACATTAACAACATAAATGCGATTGCTCCCGCTGCAATCGACATCCGACGCCATTCTATCGACTCCCCCATGCCTGTGTCCCCCTTGTCTGCATCTCTCCTCCCATATATATGAACCAAACGCAAAAAAAGGACATCCAATAGGATGTCCCTTGTTCGAAAAACTCCTGCGTTCGATTAACGCTTCGAGAATTGCGGAGCGCGGCGAGCCGCTTTAAGACCGTATTTCTTACGTTCTTTCATCCGCGGGTCACGTGTCAAGAAACCGGCTTTCTTCAAGGAAGGACGCAATTCACCATCCGCCTTCAGAAGAGCACGGGAAATTCCATGACGGATTGCACCTGCCTGACCGGAAATTCCGCCGCCATGAACGTTGCAAAGCACGTCATACTTGTCGATTGTTTCCGTCAACATCAACGGTTGTTTCACGATCAGTTTCAAGGTCTCGAGACCGAAGTATTCGTTAAGTTCACGACGATTGACGATAATTTTGCCATCACCTGGTACGAGACGCACACGAGCAACCGATTGCTTGCGACGTCCAGTTCCCCAATATTGTACTTGAGCCACAGGGCCAACCTCCTCTTAAATTAGTTCCGTGATTCCCAAGGAATCGGTTGTTGTGCACTGTGCGGATGCTCGGTTCCTGCGTATACGCGCAGCTTGGTGAGCATCTTGGCACCGAGGCTGTTCTTCGGAAGCATGCCTTTCACGGCAGAGAACAAAACACGCTCCGGTTTTGTCTGCAGCATGACGGCAGCTGTTGTCTCCTTCAAACCGCCCGGATACAGGGAGTGACGGCGGTAAATTTTCGCCTGCAATTTCTTTCCTGTAAATACCACTTTCTCAGCATTGATTACGATTACGAAGTCACCCGTATCCACGTGAGGAGTGAATTCAGGTTTATGTTTACCGCGCAGAATGGTTGCAATTTCAGTTGCCAGACGGCCGACTGTTTTGCCTTCTGCGTCGATGATGTACCATTTGCGCTCCACAGCGGTTGGTTTCGCCATGTATGTCGTACGCATGGATTAGTTCCTCCTAACTTGTACAAAGGTTTAAACCGGGGCTAGTGGGAATAGCGGGTTTAAACAACATCACTATTTTATCGGTTTCATATCCTCAAGTCAAGGTAATGTTTCTACGATGTAATGTTTCTACAATTCGTTTTTCGGATACAGGACCTCAAATAACGTCAAACCTCGAGCTGGTGCGGTTACTCCGGCACGAGTCCGGTCTTTCGCGGCCAGAATCGCTGGAATTTCATCAGAAGATATCCGCCCCCGGCCTACATCGACCAAGGTTCCGACAAGAATGCGCACCATATTCCACAAAAATCCATTTCCATGCACCCATATTTTTAAAACGTTCCCGAATTCCTCAACGCGTATCTCATGAATCTGACGAACCTTGTCCTCGACGGGAGTAGAAGCGTTGCAAAAGCTGGTGAAATCATGTTCTCCCGTGAACCAAACAGCAGCCTTTCGCATGCTATCAATCTCCAATCGATACGGCACATGCCAAACATGACGACGTCGGAAAACGTCCGGGTATAATCCTGGATCAATTTGATAAAGATACGTTTTAGCAGTTGCGTCAAACCTTGCGTGAAAATCCCGGGACGCTTCCTCTGCGCCGCGAATTACGAGATCCTGGGGCAGTACAGAGTTCATCGCAATCAGCCACTTGTCGATCGGAATCCGCGAAGAAGTGTGAAAGTTAACAACTTGCCCCCATGCATGGACACCTGCATCCGTTCTGCCCGATCCCGTAATTTGAATCGATTCGCCGGTCAAACGTTCAATCGCTTGCTGCAGTTCACTTTGCACGGTGCGCAGATTCGGTTGCGATTGGAACCCGTGAAAATCGGTTCCGTCATAAGCGACAATCAGCTTGATGTTGCGCACGCTTCACACCTCCGCGAATCTTGTGATGATGACGGCAAGAAAAACGAGGTTCGCCATAGGGCAAACCTCGCTTCACTTGAAAAAAGGGAGTCCCCTTTTCCAATTACTCAACCAGTTCAAGAATCGCCATGGGAGCACCGTCACCACGACGAGGCCCAACTTTTAAAATACGTGTATAACCGCCTTGGCGTTCCGAGAAACGAGGAGCAATCTCAGAGAACAACTTCTGAACCACATCTTGACCCGTGGTAGTATCTGCAGTCTCCGGACGCACGAAGGAAGCCACTTGCCGACGAGCGTGAAGATCTCCACGTTTCGCCAACGTAATCATTTTTTCAGCAACAGAGCGGATCTCTTTTGCTTTCGCTTCTGTTGTTTCAATGCGCTCATAAATGAACAAATCGGTAACGAGATCACGGAACAGTGCTTTCCGCGCTCCGGTACGTCGATTCAGCTTGCGATATGCCACTTTTTTCCCTCCTCCTCTACAAGTTGTCCTGCTGGTTTAACCCTGCTGTCAATCTTCTTTCCGGAGAGACAGGTTCAGTTCCGACAGCTTCTCTTGCACTTCTTCAAGCGATTTGCGACCGAGGTTTCGCACTTTCATCATTTCTTCCTCCGTCTTCGAGCACAATTCCTGAACCGTATTGATACCCGCACGCTTGAGACAGTTGTAGGAGCGAACCGAAAGATCCAGTTCCTCAATCGTCATCTCGAGAACTTTTTCCTTCTTGTCATCCTCTTTCTCAACCATAATCTCCGTATCTTTCACTTTGTCCGTCAATCCGACAAACAGCATCAGATGTTCGTTTAAAATCTTTGCGGCGAGACTAACCGCTTCATCGGGGCGAATGCTTCCGTCAGTCCACAATTCCAGCGTCAGTTTGTCGTAGTTGGTTACCTGCCCGACACGGGTATTCTCAACGCTATAATTGACGCGAGAGATCGGGGTGTAGATAGAATCAATCGGAATGACACCAATTTCCATATCTTCACGCTTGTTGCGATCCGCAGTAACATATCCTCGTCCACGATTCGCTTTGATTTGCATGTAGAACTTGGCACCGTCAGCTAACGTGGCAATATGCAGATCGGGATTCAGAACTTCGACATCCGAATCTGCCTGAATATCGGCAGCTCTCAAAGTTCTAGGCCCTTCTGCATCAATGAATAATGTTTTCTCCTCGTCGGAATGAATCTTTAAAGAAAGCCGCTTCAGATTGAGGATAATCTCTGTAGTATCTTCCACTACGCCAGGTACGGTCGAGAATTCATGGAGTACTCCTTCAATCTTGACCGAAGCGGCCGCAGCACCAGGCAAAGACGAAAGCAGAATTCGACGAAGCGAATTGCCCAGGGTAGTCCCATACCCACGCTCCAAAGGTTCCACTACAAACTTCCCATACGTTCCATCGGAACTCATTTCAACTGCCTCGATCTTCGGCTTTTCAATTTCGATCATGCAGTAACCTCCTTCTCGACAACTCTTGCAAGCTGGTAGGACAGACCCGATTGCGGAACATGCGGTCCCCAATCAATTATTAACGTGAGTACAACTCGATAATCATTTGTTCCGCTACCGGAATGTCGATCTCTTCACGAGTCGGCACACGAACCATGCGACCGGATTTGCTGTTCAGATCGCGTTCCAGCCATCCCAATACCGTCTTGCCTTCGGCAATTTCAAGCAGTTCTTTGATGCGCGGAGATTCCACGCTTTTTTCATAAACCGCAATGACATCTCCTACCTTGGTCAAGTAAGACGGAATGTCAACGCGCTGTCCATTCACAGTAAAATGACCGTGGCGAACCAGTTGACGAGCTTCCGGACGGGAGGCTGCGAATCCCAAACGGTACACTACATTGTCCAAACGGCTTTCCAGCAGTTGAAGCAGCGTTTCGCCCGTAATCCCTTTCCGGCGAGCCGCTTCCTCATAATATTTACGGAATTGTTTTTCCAAAACGCCATAGATACGGCGTGCTTTTTGTTTTTCACGAAGCTGAAGCCCGTATTCGGATACTTTCTTGCGACCTTGTCCATGCTGCCCAGGAGCATACGGACGACGGTCGATGGCACATTTATCGCTATAACAGCGTTCGCCTTTAAGATACAGTTTTACGCCTTCACGTCGGCACAACCGACATACGGCACCAGAGTATCTTGCCATCCTAGTGTTGACACCTCCTGTTGGAATTATACTTCAAAACGTATAGAAATGAACAATTCTCCATAGACTAATCAGTTATCGTTATACACGACGACGCTTCGGAGGACGGCAACCATTGTGCGGAATCGGAGTGACGTCACGGATCATCGCCACTTCAAGTCCTGCCGCTTGCAAAGAACGAATTGCCGCTTCCCGACCTGCGCCCGGTCCCTTCACAAAAACCTCAACCGACTTCATCCCATGTTCCATTGCTGCTTGTGCAGCAGCTTCCGCTGCCATCTGAGCAGCAAACGGAGTCGACTTCCGGGAACCTTTAAATCCAAGACCGCCTGCGCTTGCCCAGGAAATTGCGTTCCCTGCAGGATCTGTGATGGTCACAATAGTATTGTTAAACGTGGAACGAATGTGTGCCACTCCGGATTCAACATTTTTACGATCACGACGCTTTGTGCGAGTCGTTGTTTTGCCACGGCCCTTCACAGCTTTTGCCATGTGTTAATTCCCCCCTTTATTATTTCTTCTTGCCAGCTACAGTACGACGCGGACCTTTACGGGTACGCGCGTTCGTTTTTGTACGCTGACCGCGAACCGGCAATCCTTTCCGATGACGAACGCCACGATAGGAGCCGATCTCAATCAACCGTTTGATATTCAATGCGATTTCTCGACGAAGATCCCCTTCTACTTTCAGGGTCTTGTCAATCGACTCGCGAAGTTTGCTTACTTCTTCTTCTGTCAAGTCGCGGACTCGGGTATCCGGACTGATTCCGGTCTCTGCCAAGACTTTGTTCGAAGTGGTACGGCCAATTCCGAAGATATAAGTCAAAGCGACTTCTACTCGCTTGTCACGCGGCAAGTCAACACCTGCAATACGTGCCATGGGTCTGTTACACCTCCCAAAACGATCTCAAAGTTTAATTATAAACGAATTACCTGCTAAATTACAAATCAATGTATTTCAAACAGCATGGAATCAACAGTTCCCTCACACCGATAAGAGACAGCCGCTCTATCGTTCCAAGCTGACCCATCACGCAATTATTATACCTGATCTGTCAATACACCGAATTAACCCTGTTTTTGCTTGTGCTTCGGATTTTCGCAGATGACCATGACCGCCCCTTTGCGACGGATGATCTTGCACTTCTCACAAATAGGCTTAACAGACGGCCGTACTTTCATCGCGGTATCCCTCCTTCATAGCGTGATCTGGCGACTTGTCGCCATGACACGACTTG
>JAGVBM010000201.1 GCA_020059765.1 Bacillota bacterium | reverse complement strand
CGCATACGCAGCGCTCCATGCGCCGCACTGTATATTTTACTTCCGGTTGCTCTGTCATCATGATTCCTCCGATTAACAGGACGACATTGGACCGTTCGGCACGCGCACGACAAAATCATCCACAAATTGGTCATACTGAATCTCCACTGCATCGATCAACGCGACCGCAAACGGATCCAGCACAAACTGAACGCCTTTTTCCGCAAGCTGCACATCATGCTCCTGTGACTCGTCCAGAGTCATCACATACTTGGGACCGCCTCAGCCAGGGACCACTCGAATGCGCACGAACAGGTTCTCTTCGTTGTACTCTTGTTGGATTTCTTTGATTTTCTCCGCTGCAATATCACTGATGGTAATCAATCGAATGTTCACCCCCTGCCGACTATTGTATCATATTTCATGGAAAAACCAGATTTGTCATAGAGTTGCGGACGTCCCCGACCGAACATCTCCGCTGCGGTTGTTGCGGCAAATACTGCGCTTGGCAACCCGTCCAAATGTCCTAAAGCCATCCTATTCCGCCTGAGAATTGATGGTGAAGCTCCTTCTTATGATGGTGAGTTTCTTCTTAGTTTCTCAAACGAGTCCTTGCAATAATTTTGCTAATTTCTGGTGGACTGCCGACATTGGAAAATCGCCTAACTGCCCAACGGGGACCCACCGCCAATTATCGGCTGCCGTAACGGTCGTTTCGACAGTACCGGACAATCGGCACGAATAAGCCTGCAAATTCCAATGCAGGTGACTGAATGTATGCTGCATATTGGCAAAATGCTGTTCAACCTGTATCGTCATCGCAAACTGTTGCCGGAGAGAATGCTGCAGGTCTTCGGCAGGCGATTTTCCCGGAGTCGCCTCAAAGCTGGGAAACTCCCACAAACCCGCCAGCAATCCTTCCTGCGGGCGGCGGACAATCAGTACGCGCTCCCCGTCCCTGTTCCCGTCCCCGTTTCGGACGATTCCCGTCAGAATGTCGATGGCGCGCGGCGGTTTTTTCTTCGCTTTGATTGGAAGATCCTCCTGCATTCCTTCCGCATAAGCTTTGCACAGGGTTTGCAGCGGACAAGACAGACAGCGCGGATGTTTGGGAATGCAGATCGTCGCGCCAAACTCCATCAACGACTGGTTGAAATCGGATGCTTCCCCGGGCGGAATCAAAAATTCAGCCAAGGATTCAAATTTCTTGCGGGCAGCCGGTTTCGACACATCTTCCTCGATCAAAAAAATCCTCGACAAGACACGAAATACGTTGCCGTCCACCGCAGGCAACGGCACATTGTAGGCAATTGACAGCACCGCTCCCGCCGTATAAGGCCCCACTCCGGACAAGGACGAGATTTCGGCCAAAGTATCCGGCACCCTTCCCCCGTATCGCTCTTGCACTTCCCGCACGGCGGTCTGCAAATTGCGGGCACGCGAATAGTAGCCCAGTCCCTCCCAGAATTTCAGAACTTCCTCTTCGGGAGCGGCCGCCAATGCTTCAATTGTCGGAAACCGCTGGATGAACCGCGTCCAATAAGGGATCACGGTCTCAACGCGGGTTTGCTGAAGCATGACTTCCGACACCCATATTTGATACGGATCGCCTGTCCTCCGCCAAGGCAGGTCACGCTTGTGTTCGTGGTACCATGCCAGGAGCTTGCGGGCGATCTCCGCCGCTTCTTTCCGGTTGACGTTGCCCATAAAAAAACAAGCCCCTTTCTCCTACCATTATAAGCAGGAAACAGAGACTTGCCTACAAGATTACAACCCGTATCGGTACCCTGCCATCGGCACCACTTCGTAAGCGACCGGATCATCCATTTGCGTATATGGAAGCGGGTACTGCCAGGCCGCGACGCCGTCCGCAACGGGAGCTAACCCGGGATACACGGAAAAAGCGGGGATACCGGACGGTTCAGGCAATTGGCTGGTTGCGGAGTTAAGCTCGTTGTTCATAGTCTCGAGGTCTGCCGCGACTGGCAGCGAGTCTCGTTGCTCTTGCTCTTGCCGGAGTTGAAAGATCTGATAGAGCATGTAGTAGCGATCCATTTCTTTCTCCCCTTTCTCCTTCCATACTATGCAAAGTCCGGACATTTGCCCCACATCAGCCTAGCTCATGATCATCACCAGTGATGCATGGACAATCGTTCCATGCCTGAAATACAGGGCAGCCCGATGCTGTAAATCAAGACAACCCCTCCCTGGAATCAACTGATCTTTTATGCTTGTTCAGTCGACCAGACGACAAACGGATCGGCAGCCACCAGTTGGCTTCGCCAAGCAAGCGCATGACGGCAGGAACGAGAATTGAGCGTATTACGGTCGCGTCCAGGAGAATGGCAACTGCCAGGCCGAATCCCAACTCCTTCACGACCTGCACCTGCACCATGGCGAATGCCCCGAATACGGCAATCATGATGGCAGCAGCTCCGTTAACCAGTCCCGCAGTTTCCGATATTCCTTGTACAATGCTGTCCAATGTAGCATGACCTTCATCTTTCAGTTCCCGAATCCGGCTGATGATCAGCACTTCATAGTCCATGGACAATCCGAACAAAACCGCGAACAGAACAACCGGCGTTATAGAATTGATGGCTCCCCGGAAATCCCCTTCCTGGAAGAAGACTACCAGCATCCCCATACTGGCAAGCGTAACAAGCGAGTTCAGGATGAGGGCCTTGATCGGCAACAGGACAGACCGGAAGGAAATAACCAGCACCAAGAAAGAGATGACAAACACCGTAACGAGTATCGTTGGCAGATTGTCAAAGATGCGCTGGTCAAAATCGACCCCGATTGCAGATTGACCGCCCACATACGTGTCAAACTTGTCGACGGCTCCTGTTTGCAAGACCTTTCGAATATCTTTGACAAGTTCATGCGACTCTTTGCTGTCCGCATCTGTTTTGGGCGATACCACCAGCAGCGTTGTCGTGTCTCCCCGATCGTGATTGACCAGTTTGCCCAATTGATCCTTCACCGCATCAGGCAGTTGATCATAAGATTTATACGCCTGCTGATAATCGGACAACTTCCAGTCCTTGTTCCAGCTTGTCAGTGAGAGAACTTTCTCCACATTCGGGTGGTTTTTGATTTCGGTCGTCAGCCTTTCAATTTCATCCAGATTCTGTTCGGAAAAAACTTTGTCCTGTTTGGCCTTCAAAACGATCTGCACGGGAAATACGTCGCCTTGACCGAAATCGCCAGCCAACACTTCAAAGCCTACCCTCGCCCCGTCTGCTTCCGGTAAAATGGATGCCGAAGCAACAGGAACCTGCATATTCAGCTTGTAGGACGGATAGACCATGCCGCCAAGCAGCATAAAGGCGGGGATCAAGAAAATAACAGGGCGTTTCATCAAAAGTGACGCAAATCGATGCCATCCTTTGGAGAAATCGCGATTCCTGAAGATCGGAATCCGCCCCCAATTGATTCGCGGACCCAGCAAAGTCAGGATCGCCGGCAAGAGAGTGACGGCCACTAAAACGGCGAGCGTAACCACAATCACACCGCCAACCGCAATCGAGTTAAAGATCATGATGTTGGGCAGGAACAGCGATGAAAGCGAGATGGCCACCGTCGCACCGGAGAAAAAGACGGCTCGCCCGGCAGTCGCGACCGCTCGCTGCACCGCTTCCACCGTATTGTATCGTTCCAATTCCTGACGATATCTGCTGATGATAAACAATGCGTAGTCGACAATCACGCCGAGACCGATCATGCTGACCGCGTTTTGCAGCAGAATGTTCATCGTGTGATCTTTGGCGATAAAATACGAAATGGCCAATGTGATACCCAACGCAAATGCTGACATCAGCAAGGGAAGAACCGTCGATGCCACAGTTCGAAAAACGAGCAGCAAAATGACGATCATCACGGGAAAGGCAATCATCTCAGCGAAAGTCAGATCTTTCTTGGTTGCGTCATTCAGCGCATAGCTTAACGCGGGACCGCCGGTAACCCACCATTGAAAATCGGCCAATTCGCTGACCTGAGATTTTAATTGCTGCTCCAAAACCGGGACAAAGTTGGCAGCTTCATCTTCGCTAGTATTCAGACCCACCAGCAAGAAAGTATGATGAGTGTCTTTCCCCAGGAAAGCATCATTCTTGTGGTCATAATAGCTTTCAATATCTTCCACTTTCTGATTCTGCCGGATGACCCCGCTGATTTTATCCACGGCTGAGGCATACTGTGAATCCTGAACGGTATACTGCGAACTTTTGACCACAACAAGCAGTTGCTGGGAATACTGATTGCTGAAATTCTTTTCCAACACTTTTTGCGCTTCCATCGATTCGCTGCGCGGATCGTTGAAACCTCCTGCCGTCAGTACATTTGGCAATTTGAGGGCAAAAACACTTGCAGCCAGCAAACAAACAATCCAGAAACCGATAATTTTTTTCGGGTGACTGGTCACCCATTTTGCAAGCCTATTAAACACGGATGCATCAACCTTCCTTCAAATTTGGTTTTTATTTAAATTATGGGTGACTGGTCACCCATAATTTAAATCATTGTAAACACCCCATCTTGAATAACCTGTGTTGACATGAAAGTTCGGAGTTTGCAGCAAATATCTTTATAAGAAAGGGAGGGATAGCCTCCCTTTCTTTAACTGTGCAACACCTTGTTTACGAGTTCCATGACGTACGGAATCCGTTCTTCCTCTCTTTCGAACAACACCATGTTCGGTAGCTGCAGAGAAGGCATCAACATGACCAGCATCGAAAGAACGATATACCCCGTAACGTGGGGATGTGAAGTGAAGAATACCCCCTTTTCCACTCCTTGTTCAATAATTTCACAAAGAGGTTGTCGCAAGCCATTGAAGATTTCAGACACTTCTTCCGGAAAAACAGGGTCGTGATGAAATTGATGCCGGGCCCATAATTTCAAAAAAGGAAGTCGTTCCCGCTCTAATTCAAAGAATGATTCAATGATGAGAGCAAGTTTTTCAGAGGAGGAGATTTCCATCGAAATGAGTCGTTCGGAAAGTTCGTTAAATTGATCCACTAAGGCTTGTATGGTGGCGAGGTAAAGTTCTTTCTTGGTGTTGAAATAGAGATAGATTGTTCCTTTACCGATTCCGGACTTGGTTGCGATTTCGTTGATGTTCGCCGTTTGAAACCCCTTTTCCGCAAATTCTTGTGCAGCAACTTCAATAATTTCCAATCTCTTCTGACTTTGATTAGTTGTAATCATTTTACCTCCTTGGGTGACTGGTCACCCATATCATATTCCATTTTTTTCATTCTGTCAATTCTAAGAATTGCAAAGACAGCATGGAACTGCAAAGGCAGCATGCCCCGAACATGCCGCCTTTACCACTTAATCGTCTTTTCGCATCAGCCACCAGGACCCGATTACGATGGCCAGAATCAGCAAGGGCCATTTGATTATGCCCAACCAAAAGAAGAAAGCTGCCCAAAACGCGTCCCACGCGGCCATTGTTCCACCCCATACCCCAATTTTTCAATAATCAGTATACAGGCTGGGCGCGTTTCAGAAAAGTTAAATTTCGTTTACAAAACCTGACGAATTCGATCCAATGCCCAATCCAATTCTTCCTGGCTGATGATAAGCGGAGGAGCGAATCGAATTGTCGTTTCATGCGTCTCCTTGCACAAAAGTCCCAATCCTTTCAATTTTTCCGCATAAGAACGAGCTTTCGTATGCATCTCGACTCCGATGAACAAACCTCGGCCGCGTATTTCCTTGATGTCCGGATTGTTCAGTTGCCGGAGCTGTTCCAGAAAATACTGACCCAGCTCATCCGAACGCTTTGCCAAATCTTCTTCGACAATCACGTCCATGGCAGCCGACGCTACCGCACAAGCGAGAGGATTGCCGCCGAATGTCGAACCATGGGAACCGGGAGCAAATACGGAGAGAATTTCATTGTCTGCGGCAACCGCCGAGATCGGCATAACACCGCCCCCCAGCGCTTTGCCGAGAATGTACATGTCCGGTTTCACATCCTCCCAGTCGCACGCAAACATCCTGCCGGTCCGGCCAAGACCCGTCTGTATCTCGTCGGCAATAAACAGAACCTGATTCTGTTGACAGATCTGATATGCCTCACTGAGATATCCTTCCGGCGGAATGAGAATGCCTGCCTCCCCTTGAATCGGTTCGATCAGGAACGCCGCCGTGTTCGGCGTAATCGCCTTTCGCAGCGCTTCCGCGTCCCCATAGGGAATGATCTTGAATCCCGGTGTCAGCGGACCGAAACCCTGGCGATATTCTTCATCGGAAGAAAAAGAAACAATCGTCGTCGTTCTGCCGTGAAAATTCCCGGCACAAACAAGAATCTCCGCTTGTTCCCGGGGTACCTTTTTGACCTCGTACGCCCAACGTCTTGCCGCTTTGATCGCCGTTTCCACCGCTTCCGCCCCGGTGTTCATCGGCAGGATCATGTTCTTGCCGGTCAGGCGGGCCAATTTTTCGTAAAAGATCCCCAGCTGATCGTTATGGAAAGCACGTGACGTCAATGTCACTTTGTCCGCTTGCTCTTTCAGCGCCTGAATCAATCTGGGATGCCGATGTCCCTGGTTCAGAGCGGAATAGGCGCTGAGCATATCCATGTACCGATTTCCTTCCGGATCTTCCACCCAAACTCCTTCCGCCTGCGAAATCACGATCGGCAGGGGGTTGTAATTGCGGGCGCCAAACGCTTCCGTTTGCTCGATAATTTCGCGCGTCGATGCCATATGAGGACCTCCCAACAAAACCTTCGGCTATTTGAGATTTTCCGAGTTTAACCCTTGCAATTCCGGCAATACAAATCGCCCGTCCTTGCGGATCAGTTTATCGTCAAACCAGATTTCGCCGCCGCCATATTCCGGACGCTGGATCAACACCATGTCCCAGTGAATCGCCGAGTGGTTGCCGTTGTAAGCATCGTCGTAACATTGTCCCGGCGTGAAATGGAAACTTCCTTCAATCTTTTCATCAAACAGAATGTCCTTCATCGGCTCGCGGATAAACGGATTGAAGCCGATGGCGAACTCGCCGACATAACGAGCGCCTTCATCCGTATCCAAGATTTTGTTGATTCGTTCCGTATCATTCGCGGTTGCGTTGACAATCTTGCCATCCTTGAATTCGAGCCGCACATTTTCGAATGTGAAGCCCTGATAAGGCGACGGGGTATTGAATGCAATCACGCCGTTGACCGAATCGCGCACCGGCGCCGAATAAACTTCCCCGTCGGGAATGTTGAGCAGGCCGTCGCACTTGACGGATCCGATTTCCTTGATCGAGAAGCTGAGGTCGGTACCAGGTCCGACGATCCGGACGCGGTCGGTGCTGTCCATCAGCGCCTTCAACGGGTTCATCGCTTTCGACATCTTCGCATAATCAAAGGTGCAAACGTCGAAATAGAAATCTTCAAACGCTTCCGTGCTCATGTTGGACAGCTGTGCCATCGACGGATTCGGGTAGCGCAATACGACCCACTTGGTCTTTTTGACGCGAGTTTCGCTATGTACCACGTGCGAATACAGAGATTGATACAGCTTCATCCGGTCAGCGGGCACATCGGACAGTTCGGAAATGTTGCTGCCGCCGCGAATGCCGATATAGGCTTGCATTTTTTCCATTTGCATCTTGTCAAATTCCGCCCAAGTCTTCATTTGCTCTTCCGTTGCGTCCATAATCATCGCGCGAATGACCGAATGATCGCGCAAATTGACAAACGGATGGCCGCCCGCCTTGTGAACCGCCTTCACAATTTCTTTAACCAGCGGAGTGTCGATGCCAAACGCCTCAATTAACACATTTTCCCCTTTTTCTACGCGTGTGGAATAATTGACCAGAACATCTGCCAGTTTGGTAAACCGGGGATCTACCATCAACCCAACCCCTTTCCCTTTGTTTGGTGCGCATGCGACACTGGTTCTCATTGTACCCATGCGACTGCTTTGCCTTCCATTATTGTCTAGATAATCCCTTGTATTATAGCATATTTTTGGAAAAACGCGTGCCCTCCTGCATTCTGGTTTGTTCAGGCGTTCCACCGCTTCGGCACATGGATGCAATAAGGTTCTTCCCCCATCAGATTGCCGGTTGCGTAATAAGCCCGGGCGCGGCAGCCGGAGCATACGTTGACGAATTCGCAGACTCCGCATTTGCCTGCCAATTCGTCCGTTCGTCTCAGTTGCCGGAAAATCGGCGATTCATTCCAGATTTCCGCCACCGGCTGCGCCAGCACATCGCCCGCTTCCACCGGCAAATAGCCGCAGGGATAGGCTTTCCCCTTATGGGAGATGAAAAATACGCCCGTGCCCGCCAAACACCCTTTTGTATGGGCGGCCATCCCGTGCGTTTGCACGCTGATCCGCTGCCCCTTTTCCGCCGCCTTCTGCCGCATGATCCGGTAATAATGCGGGGCACAGGTGGCACGGATCTCAAACGGGACTTCCAGCGACCGTTCGTAAAACCATCCCAGCACCTCTTCGTACTGCTGAGCCGGCAGCATCTGGTGATCGGCAATCTGAATGCCGCACCCGACAGGCACCAGCATAAACAGATGCAGCGCCTTCACCTCTTGCTTCCTTGCCAATTCTACTATTTGTTCTTTATAATCCACATTGTGTTTCGTAATCGTCGTATTAAACTGCACGTCGACGCCTTGTTCCCGCAAATATCCGGCTCCCCGCAAGGCAGCCTCGAAAGCGCCCGGCACGCCGCGAAACCGGTCGTGAATCTCCGCATTCGGTCCGTCCAAACTGATCGACACCCGATGAATGCCCGTTGTTTTGATTCGCTCGGCGATCTCGCGGGTAACCAGCGTTCCGTTGGTCGCCATAGCCAATGTCAGCCCTTTGCTCCGCGCATAGGACGCAATCTCAAAAAAATCCGGCCTGTATAACGGTTCTCCGCCTGTCAGCACGAGGATCGGATCGGCGAAAGCCGCAATCTCGTCAATCACTTTGTAAGCCTGCTCAGTCGTCAATTCATCATTGGCCCGCTGCGGCTGCGCTGTTGCGCGGCAGTGCGCGCATTTCAGATTGCAGCCTTCCGTCAACTCCCAGAATATCAAACGGGGCGTATAGGACTTGGTTCCGCCTGACATTAGATGATCCGTATTCGTCTGCATGAAGGCTCCCTCCTGCCTTTTCCTCTTGCCGAATATCCGCTTGCTTGCTGTTGTACCCTTATCTTACAATTCTTCATCTGCCCGCGTATGGGTTTTCGCAAAACTGTCACATATATTTCCGGGAGACAGAAAATTTGTTTTTTGTTAACATTTTACTGACAACAAAACGTCCGTACTTTCGTAAACACTGCAGAACGCTGGATGGAGTCAGAAACTTGGGGGGAATTGCATGGCCAGACTCGAATATCGTGCAGACGACGAATCGAGGGAATTTCCGATTTTGTATTATTATGATCCGATTGATCCGGATGAAGTTTCAATGCGGTTTGCCTGCGATTATTTCGTCAAAAACCGGATTGTCTACGAAAAATCGGCCTGTACCGTTTCACACCGCAACCATTACGTGATCTATGTGAAACCTGCCGAGGATGAACAAGTGGTGGATTCCGGCGCTTTGCCGATTCCCCGCTGGAGCGGCATCCGCATGGAAGTCCGCGAATTCCGAGAGGGAACGTCCATCTATCCGGTGGTTCACACGTTCGATTTCCAAGACGATGATCAAGCCCTGCTTCACTTGCAAGCGGATCTGTTGCGGCTGCACGGACGTGATTGGCGCAAAACATCCACGGAAATCGACGAAGACCGGCAAGTCTATGTATTTTACGCCCAGCCGACTGCCTGAGAGGGGAGAGTGTTATATGAAAGATCACCGCACACGTCCGGCAAACGAATCGACCGAAGTGACCACCGACACGGCGACCCAAATCACGGCCGACGCGCCGACAGACTCTGCGCCCGATACGTCTGCCGACGCGCCGCAAGGCAGAACGGCCCGCATGCTCAGCCTGTTCGCCATCGCTGCATTGACTGCCAGCGCCGGCTGTTCTCCGCTGCAGCAAACGATCTCTTCGTCAAACAGCCTTGCCCAGGATGAATGCTATGACGAGAACAATGACGGATACTGCGACGACGACGGCAGCCGTGCGGGAAGCTATTACGGCTATTACGGCGGCAGGAAGATCTACAAACGGACGGTCAGCGGCATCACAAACGGTTCCGGTCCCGCATCAAGCGGCATCAACAATTCCAAGCCGTCTTCCGCAACCGGGATCAGCAACGGAACCTCCGGCTCCAATACCGGTATCACAAGTTCAGATTCCAGTTCCAAGGGCGGGATCGGAAGTTCCGGATCAAGCGGCGGCTAACCGATGACGCTGTCCTATGCCGAACGTCGCCGCCAACTTTACGAACCGCTGCGCGAAGAGGAAATTTTCACGTGGGATTTTATGCATGACGAAGAGTACGCACTGGCTTCGATTCATCTTGTCTCGGCGGAATTTCGCCGCGAAATCGCCCAGGCTACCGAACAGCTCGGACACATTTTTGCCAAAACCCTCCCGGTACTGCAACAGGCGGAGGACCGTCTGCTGCGGGAATTGGGAATTCCGGATGCCGCATTGGACGCGGTCCGGCTTGCGATCGGGGACGATTTGCCGACCGTCATCGGCCGCTTCGATTTTGCCTGCACCCCTGCTGGCCTCAAAATGCTGGAATTCAACAGCGACACACCCACCGGCGTCGTAGAAGCGTTTCATGTGAATGAATTTGTTTGCCGCATGCTGCAAACCGGCAATCCGAACGCAGGCCATCACTTGCATATCAAAGACGCGTTTCAACAGGCGAAAGACCGCTATCAGTCGTTGGGGTATCCGACCAAGTCTGTTTTTTTCAGCGCTTTGGATTGGCACGAAGAAGACGCCGGGACCACACGCTATCTGCTGGCCCAATCGGGCCTAAAAGGGGAGTTTGCTCCCTTGTCGGAACTGCGAGTCTACCAAGACCGGCTGCACGTATTACGGGAAGGGGAACACATGCCGGTTGATCTGCTGTATCGACTGCATGCCCTGGAAAAATTGGCCGAGGAGCATGACGACGACGGGTACCCGACAGGGGCCCACGTCCTCGATCTGATCGCCCGTCGGCAATTGGCCGTCATCAATCCGCCAGCGGCGTTTCTTGCGCAAACCAAGGCGTTGCAAGCCCTGATCTGGAATCTCCATGAGACCGGCCAATTTTTTACACCGGACGAACAGGAAGCGATTGCTGCCTATATGCTGCCGACCTATTTGGAGAATCGTTTCCTCGGCAAAAAACGCTACGTATCGAAACCGATCTTCGGTCGGGAAGGGGGCGGCGTCACGCTTCATCAGGCAAGCGGCGAAGCGTTTGAACGGGACCGGGAGACCCAATATTGGGATCAGCCGATGGTCTACCAGCAGTTTGTCGAGTTGGAGCCGATCCAGGTCGAGACGCTGCGCGGCATGTTTTCCGGGCATCTGCTCTGGGGTTCGTTCTGGGTCGGCGGTCGTGCTTCCGCGATTCTGGCGCGGGCAGGACACCGCATCACCGGCAATCTGTCGTATTATTTGCCGGTCGGACTTCGTGATTGAACGTTTTCGTATGGAACAGTTATCGTCAGGCCACTTTCAAGCAAAGGAGTCGTTCTTATGTTTTCCCAATTCGAATCAATCCTAAACTTTTTGATGTACTTGGGGATCACCCTGCCTATTTTGGCTGCTGGACTCTTTGTTTTCATGATCACCACGCCCTATAACGAATACCGCTTGATCCGCGAAGGAGCCGAGACAAGCGATCCGCAAAAGATCGCAGCCGCCAAAGCGGCAGCCCATGATTTGGGAGGAAAGATTATCGGTTTGTCGATTGTCTTGGCCTCGGCCGTGTATCATTCGGTGAATTTGCTGGATCTCGTGATCTGGGGAATGATCGGCATTGTGTTCCAAGTGCTTGTCTTTTACTTGTTCGAATTAATCACACCGTTCCGTGTGGTATCTGAAATTCCGAAAGGAAACGTATCGGTCGGAATTTTTGCCTCCCGTCTAAGCATCGCAACCGGGCTGCTGATGGCCGCCTTGATCAGCTACTGATCCGATTTGCCTGATCACCTACTAATTTCCTGTCATGTGCTGCGTCCGTTCGCGCACAATAAGAACAGGGAGGTGTTGGTTATGTGGGAAATGATGTCGAACATGATGCCCTACATGGGCCGCATGATGCCAGGACGTCGGAACCGCAGAATGAACACAGCGACTGCCATGTTGCTCGGTGCCGGAATTGGAATCGCCACATGGGAAGTGATGCGTCGCACAAACGCTGCCGGTACTCTCGCGGCAATGGGGAACATGGGCAACCAGGGACTCAGCGACTCAGCGATCGCAGAAGTGGCAGACCAGATGATGGATACCATCAAGTAACAAAAAGCACGGGGATTTCCCGTGCTTTTCCCTATGGTGATGACGCAAGCAGGAACCCCCAGATGGTGCTGCTGCACGATTACAGGTTCGGACTCAGGGTGATCGCCCCGTCTTCCGTTCGTACCACAATCGAATGGGTTCCATTGCCCATTTTTTCCGTCACGCGGGAGCCCGTAGGCGCGGAATCCGACTTGGTAGGCCCTTTCACCAGTCCCCGGCTCGATTCTCCGATGAACTCAATGTCGGATCGGTCAGGGATGCGAATCGAAACCATCCCGCGCGTCGAATTGAGAATCCAGGAACCTCCCACTTCGCTTTCCACCGTAATGCCGCCCGTGCCCGAAGCCAGCGTCACTTCTTTTTTCATGTGCGACGCTTGGATCAGACCTTTTTTCGTTTGCGCGTTCACATTTCCGCTGACATCATTGATTTGAACATCGCCGATCTCTCCATCGACCCGCAGGGCACCGCCGATTTTCGCCACACGAATCTGGCCGTAGGTGGATTTCAAGGAAGCATTGCCAGTCACCTTCTCCACTTCGATGCGCCCTTTGTTTGACTTGACCTGCAGTTCCCCTTCAATATTCTTCGCAAAAATTTGACCGTCGTTTTGCTCGATGCTGGTTTTTCCTTTGATTTTTTCCAGTTCGATCTTGCCGGATTCGGCACTGATGACCACGTCGCCGACATGATCCTGCACCGATACGTTTCCGTTATTGGCAAGCACTTGCAGCGCAATGTTGGCCGGCAACTGAATCTCCAAATCCACCCCGTTGATTTTGGAGGCTGCCGCCACGGACGAATCCAATTCCACGCGGAATGTGGCGCCTTCGGTGATTTTAGGCGTCCAATTTTTCGCTTCGTCATTCGCCTGTTGACTGTTCAGATTGCGAACGTGCACTTTTGTCTTGATCATGATCTGCGGGGCATTCGATTTGCTGACCTCGATCGTCCCGATGGAACTGTAGACTTCCAGTTTTTGCACGTTCTTGGCGTCATACATTCTGTCAGGAAGGGAAATCGTTTTGTCGCTGAATGCATCCCGCACGTTCAAAATGCTGGACTGTACCATTCCTTCGACGTTTTGCGCCGTATATAACGTAATCGAGAAGATGCCGACCAATGACAGCAGCGCGATGCTCCTTACGTCAACCCGGATCTCTTCATTCGTATTTTGTTTTTTGACGGAATAAAGGCTCCATAACATTTCTCCGCCCAATCCCAAAATCACCACCGGCCAAAAATTCAGGACCTGCGACAGAATCGGTTTTTGCAGCACCAGATCTGTCAACAAAACGATCCCAAGAGCCAGTAACGTAAGAGCGCTTGTGAGAGTGCCCACTTTACGCATCGTCTGCATACAACTCCTTGTCTAGCGATTGTCGCGGCATCAACCCTT
>JAGVBM010000055.1 GCA_020059765.1 Bacillota bacterium | reverse complement strand
GAAAGGGGATTGTGATGAACGAAGGATTGTGGCTCGCCTCTTTGGCATTGAATGTGATTGTATTGATCTTGTTGATCGTGTTGTTTGTGAGAAAGCCTGCCTCCGGCTCTTCTGACCAACTGGGGAACCAATTGGCTATGCTGGAGAAAGCGCAGGGGCGGATGGAAAAAAGCATTCGGGAAGAAATTGCATTGAACCGGGAAGAGTCCATTCGATCGGCAAAATTGGCCCGGGAGGAAATGACCCATTCGCTGCATGCCCAGATTCAAACCCTGGTGAAACACATCAGCGAAATGGGCAACCAACAGAAAAATCTGTTGGACAGTTTCTCAAGGCAGCTTACCGAGTTGACGCAGATGAACGAGCAAAAGCTGGACAAAGTCAGGGAAACGGTGGAGCAGAAACTGGCGGCCCTGCAGGAAGACAACAACAAGAAATTGGAACAGATGCGGGCGACCGTCGATGAAAAACTGAACGAAACTTTGGAAAAACGGTTGGGCGAATCCTTCAAACTGGTCAGTGAACGTTTGGAACAAGTTCACAAAGGGCTTGGGGAGATGCAAACCCTAGCGTCCGGCGTGGGGGATTTGAAAAAGGTGTTGACCAACGTGAAGGCAAGGGGCACCTTGGGAGAAATTCAGTTGGAAAACATCCTGGAACAAATCTTGAGTCCGGACCAGTACGACAAGAACGTGGCGACGACAAAAGGAAGCGCAGAACGGGTGGAATTTGCCATCCGGCTTCCAGGCAACGACGAGCAAAGCCATGTGTGGCTGCCGATCGATTCCAAGTTCCCGTTGGAAGACTATCAACGTCTGCTTGACGCGCAAGAAGCCGGGGATGTGCAGGCCGCCAACGAAGCGGCGAAATTGCTGGAAGCGCGGATCAAACAGGAAGCGAAAACAATCCTGGAGAAATACATCAATCCGCCTCAGACTACCGATTTTGCCATCCTGTTCCTGCCGATAGAAGGGCTGTTTGCCGAAGTCCTGCGCCGTTCGGGATTGTGGGATACCCTGCAGCGGGAGTATCGGGTGATTGTCACCGGTCCGACGACGATTACCGCTTTGCTGAACAGTTTGCAGATGGGATTCCGCACCTTGGCGATTCAGAAACGATCCAGCGAAGTGTGGCAGATCTTGGGGGCTGTCAAAACCGAGTTTTGGAAGTTTGGCGATATCCTCGCCAAAACAAAGAAACAACTGGAACTAGCCACCAACACGATCGGCAGCGCCGAGGTTCGCACCCGTGCCATCGAACGAAAACTGCGTTCGGTGGAAGAATTGCCGACTCCTGACGCCGGTCAACTGTTGGCCGACGTGGAGGAACTGGTGGGGATGGAGTAGAACAGACTTATTTTCAAGGAAGAATAAACGAGAAGGGATGGTCCGCAAAGTGACTGTCCTTTTTTTAATATAAAAGTCTCTACAAAATAGGGTTGACCAGAGAGAAGCGGGGAAACTATACTGTTGAATAGTTAAGCGGTTAATAATTTATATGTTTGTTATTCGTGATTTGTTTAATCATATGGGAGGTCCGTGATGAGCAGCGAGCATCAATTGCAAGAACTTGAAAATGTATTTCGCCAGTATTTTCGAAAAGTGGCCTCGGAGTGGAGCAAACGGCTGGATGGGGGGATTACGGGTCCCCAATCCTACATTCTTGAAGTTCTGGAGCTCAAAGGGCCGCAGCGAGTGTCAGATCTGGCGGAGGAATTGGGAATAACCTTGCCTGCGGTGACAGGGCTGTCCGATAAATTGATTGCAGCCGGTTATGCGGAACGGGAAAGATCCGAACAAGATCGTCGAATCGTTTTTTTGAAAATTACCGAAGCGGGATCCAATGTTGTGGAAACTCTGCGGGACCAACGACACCGCATCATGAGGAAATTCTATTGGGGTTTGTCTGATGAAGATATCGGACACCTAATCCGAATTTACAGGAGTATTTTGCAAAACATGGAATCTCGGGAGATGGAGTGACGGAGAATGGAGCATTTAGATCACAAACGCAAGATTACCATTATGATCTCGATTATGGCGGCCATGTTGTTTGCCGCATTGAATCAAACGATTGTAGGTACGGCACTGCCTCGAATTATTGCCGAATTGGGCGGGCTTGAATATTACAGCTGGGTTTTCACGATCTACATGCTTGCCTCAACGATTACGGCGGTATTGGTCGGGAAACTCTCCGACATTTACGGACGGAAGCCGTTTATTCTGGCAGGCCTCAGCATTTTCATTCTCGGGTCGTTTCTGTCGGGACTGGCCGATACGATTGTCCAACTGATTGTTTACCGTGGAATTCAAGGATTTGGCGGCGGAATGATCATGTCTACCGCGTTCACTGCCGTCGGCGATTTGTTTTCACCAAGGGAACGCGGTCGCTGGCAAGGATTGATGGGGGCATCGTTTGGGCTCGCAAGTGTATTCGGTCCGACCCTGGGCGGATACATTGTGGATCATACCGATTGGCATTGGGTGTTCTGGATTTTCCTGCCGTTTGGGTTTGTCGCTTTCGCGCTGATCTGGTGGATGTTCCCGTCCGTTGATCGGAGAGAGGGGGAGACCGTTGACTACTTCGGTTCCCTCTTCCTGACACTCACCATCGTTCCCATGCTGCTGGCGTTTTCATGGGCGGGCACCAAATATGCCTGGGGATCGACTGCGATTTTGGGACTCTTCGCGACTTCTTTAACGGCTCTGGCAGTGTTTCTTTTCATCGAACGAAAAGCGGCAAGTCCGGTTCTTCCCTTGTTCCTGTTTCAGAACAGCGTCTTTTCTGTCTCCAATCTGGTCGGATTCATGATGGGCGCCGGCATGTTTGGCGCGATCATGTATATGCCGTTCTTTGTTCAGGGAGTCATAGGAACATCCGCTACCGCATCCGGATTTGTCATGATGCCGATGATGATCAGCATGGTCATTGCGAGTGCTTTCGGCGGACGATTGATTACGAAAACCGGCAAGTACAAAAAGATGGCGCTTGGCGGGTTATTGGTGATGACGGCTGGCATGCTGTCGATGTCCTTCATGAGTACAGAAACGACGAATACTTTCGCTGTAATCAACATGATTATTGTCGGTTTGGGATTGGGAATCGGATTTCCCGTCTTTACCCTGACAGTTCAAAATACGGTAGAGCAAAAACTTTTGGGCGTTGCAACAGCGTCTTCCCAATTGTTCCGTCAGCTTGGGGGAACCGTTGGAGTTGCTGTCATGGGAACGATCATGAGCTATCGAATGACAGAAAAGATGAAACAGCTTGTGGAGGAATCTGGAATTGGCAGCCTGGCGACACAGAATCCTGAATTGGCGAAGAAACTGTCAGTTTTGCAAAATCCTCAGATTCTTCTGGATCAGGCAAAACTTGCACAGATTCGAGCATCCGTTCCTGCTCCGATACAGGGAAAGTTCGACAAAATAATCGAAATGCTGCGAGATGCTCTCAGTTATTCGTTAAGCGGAGTGTTTTGGGCTGGAGCAATTACGGTTTTGTTGGCTTTCACTCTGACCTTCTTTTTGAAAGAAATACCGCTGCGGACTTCGCAATCGGCACAAGCTGAATCTGAAGCGGAACAACAATTATTATGAAGAATCATAAACTGCTTGTCATCGATGATGACCCCCATATCAGTGAGTTGATCGCGTTGTACGGAGAGAAAAACGGATACAGCATCATTTCTGCCCAAGATGGGACGGAGGGATTGCAAACATTCTTCGAGACGTCTCCAAATTTGGTGATTCTTGATATCATGCTGCCGGAAATGGACGGATGGACAGTATGCCGGGAAATAAGAAGGGAATATCCTACTCCCATTATCATGTTGACCGGGAAGGGAGAAAGCTATGACAAGGTGAAAGGATTAGACCTGGGAGCCGACGATTATCTGGTCAAACCTTTTGATCCGAAAGAGCTTATGGCTCGGGTAAAAGCCATTTTGAGACGGGTCAATCCCTTGTTTGAAAAGAAAGAAAGGATTGAATTTCCCGATCTGATTCTTGATTTCACGCAATACAAGGTGGAACTGCGGGGGACAGATCTGATTCTGCCTCCGAAAGAAATGGAACTGTTGTATTTTTTTGCGTCGCATCCCAATCGAGTCTTCACGCGCCAGCAACTGCTGGACCAGATTTGGGGATTTGATTTTGCAGGCGATTCACGAACCGTGGATGTTCATATTAAACGAATTCGGGAAAAATTGGGGGATTCCAACCCTTATTGGTCACTGAAGACCATTCGGGGAATCGGATACAAATTTGAGGTGAGTCCGCAGTGTTTCGGATGAAAAGCATTTTTTTCAAATTGTTCGCAACGTATCTGGCTATTTTGCTGGTTTCCTTTGTAGTGTTCAGCTTGTCTTCATCCCTGTTGTTTCGCAACGATCTGCTCAATCGGCATCAGGAGTCCCTTTTT
>JAGVBM010000151.1 GCA_020059765.1 Bacillota bacterium | reverse complement strand
ATTCGTGTTCGGTTTAAAGGACAGACCGAGCACCGCAATCTTTTTGCCCGCCAAATCGCCTAACTGCTCCAGCAGCTTGCGCACAACCCGCATCCGTTGTTCATGATTGACCTGCAAGACTTCCTGGAACAGGGACACATTCACATCATGCGACTCTCCCAGCGCCACAATCGCTTGCGTGTCTTTCGGCAGGCAAGAACCGCCGAATCCGACACCCGGTTTCAGGAACGACGGCCCAATCCGATGGTCCAGGCCGACTCCAAGGGCCACTTGATGAATATTGGCTCCCACTTCTTCGCATAGATTGGCGATCGTGTTGATGTACGAGATTTTCAGCGCTAAGAACGTATTGGCCGCGTATTTGATCATCTCCGAACTTTGCCAGTCCGTATAAATGACTGGACACTCCAACGGCTCAAACAGGATTTTCATCAATTGTTTTGCCTTGTCGCTCCTGCAGCCGACAATCATCCGATCCGGCGAGAGAAAATCGGCAATCGCCGTACCTTGCCGCAAGAATTCCGGCGTTGACACAATATCGAAGTATACCGTCGACTGATGATTCAGAAACTGGGAAATCGTCGTGCAAGTGCCGACCGGAACCGTACTTTTGACCGCCACCGCCACGTCCTTTCGGGCAAACTCTTTCAGCGATTTCACCACGTTCCAAAGAGCGGTCAGATTGGGATGTCCCTCCTCTCCCGCCGGTGTCCCAACCGCGATCATCACAAGCTCACGATCCGCAAGCGAGCTTTCCAGATCGGTCGAGAAGCGCAAACGATCCGCTTGCGTGTTGCGTTCCACCATCTCCGGCAGCCCCGGTTCGTATACCGGAAGATGGCCCGCTTGAATTCGGTCCACTTTTTGCAAGTCATTGTCGACGCAGATCACATCATGACCCCAATCGGCAAAGATTGCTGCTGAAACCAATCCTACATATCCCGCACCCACAACACAGATCTTCATCTGCATGCCTCCTCGCCGCTCTCTTTATTTCACCTGCATCGCACGCGATGGTGAATGGTTCTGAGCATCCAGCACCGTGCAATAGCTGTCCGTCAGCCGGTCAAAGATCGATTCCCAACTGCGTTTCAATGCGTGAGTTCTGGAAAAATGGGCCATCTGCAAACGCAAATGGTCATTGCGGACCAACAAATTGATCCCTTCCCGGAACGATTCCACCGATCGCGGATGACAAAGCAGTCCGTTTTTCATATGCGTGATCGAATCGACAACCCCGCCGGAATCCGCGCCTATCACGGGCAGCCCCGAAGCCATCGCTTCCAGTACCACGTTGCCGAATGTTTCAGTCGTTGACGGGAACACAAACAAATCGCTGGACGCATAAGCTTCCGACAATTCTTTGCCCCGCAAAAAACCTGTCCAGGTCATGTTGGGATAATCGTTCTGATTGATCTTCTGCAATAAGGGGCCGTCTCCTACTATAACCAAGTGGACACGGTCTGTCACATCCTGCGGCAGCGTCTGATAGCTGTCGAGAAGGATGTCGATATCTTTCTCGGGCGCCACGCGTCCGACATAGAGCAACAGCAGTTTGTCCGGAGCAATCTGGTATTTCTCGCGAAACTTCGGAGTGCGATATTTAGGATGGTAGAGACTGTGATCAATGCCGCGGCTCCAGATTTCCACATTTTGAATGCCGTTCTCTTCAAGAATTTGTTTGGTCGAGGCGGAAGGACAGTAGTTGCGCTCGCAATGACTGTGGAACCAAGTCACATACGTCCAGAGCATTTTTTTCAGAAAAGGCAATCGATAATAATCGAGGTATTGGTCAAAATGGGTGTGATAGGACGCCACCATTGGCACCTTGTGCCGCTGCCCGTAGCGCAAGCCGATCAGTCCCAGGGTAAATGGAGTCACCAAATGGATCAGATCCGGCTGAAAGTCCGTCAGTTGTTTTTCAATGCTGGCGTAGCGGGACAACGGGATGCGGCATTCCGGATACAGTGGGAACGGCAGGCTGAGAATCCGTTTGATTTGATCCGAATCTTCCGTTTGCCCCAACTCGTCGGGAGCAAACACAATGTATTCGATGCCGTGTTGTTCCCAATACGCAACCAATCGGCTCAGGGTCATTGCGACTCCATTAACTTGTGGCGCGAACGTATCTGTAAACAAAGCGATCCTCAACAGAATGACCTCCCCTCACCATTTCCGTCACGGCTGTCGCCACTTCTTCCGCGGCATGCGGGCGACGAATCTGTTCCGTCCGCTCAGCCATGGATTGCAGATCCGTCCGCTGCTCCAGCAGCCGCTGCACATGACCAGCGGCCTCTTCCGCTGTATCGGCCGTCAAGGCCACGCCTGCTTCTGCCATCAATTGTCCGTTGCGCCATTCCTGGCCTTGAATCGGTGTATACAAAACCATCGGCAGTTTCATGGCCAACGCTTCCGAAATGGTCAATCCGCCAGGTTTGGTCACAAGTACATCGCTGCTCGCCATCAGTTGGGCAATTTGCCTTGTATAACCAAGGATCTTGACATGGGGGCGCTCCCCGTACCGCTCCTGCAATTCCTGGCGCAGCGCATGGTTCGTTCCGCAGACGACCGTTACTTCGCTGTTGAATCCTGCCGCTACGATCCGTTCCACAACCGGCAGAATCCCGATGCCAAGGCCTCCTCCCATGATCAAAACCCGATTGCGATTCCGTTCCTCCCGTTCCGTATCATGCAGACAATCGGTCTGTTCCGCTTGGAACGCCGCAGAAATCGGTATCCCGGTCACCTTCACCCGAGAACTCCCGTGCAGGCGGTTCAGATGATCCGCCATCGACTGCAAGGGAACACAATAGAGGTCCACTTCCGGATGAGTCCAATATCCGTGCAGGTCGAAATCGGTCAACACGGTTGCAATCGGAATCCGGTACCCTTGGCGTTTCATTTCGCCAATCAGGAATGCGGGCAGCGGATGGGTGCAAATCACCGCATCGGGCGACAATTGCCGCAGCCATTTGCCGACATCTTTTCGCAAAACATTATATACAAGCGAACGGCTCAGGCCTTTCCATTCTTTTTCCCTATGCCATTCATACCATTTTCCCCACCAGTTCGGACGGCGTGCCAATGTTGTCAAGTACAGGGTGCGTGTTACTTTGGCCGTCAACGGTCGGAAAGTATCCAGCAAGTTCAGTCGGGTTACAAGAACGTCGGGATCATGTTTGAGCAAAGCTTCCTCAATGGCTATAGCTGCCCTTTCATGTCCGGCTCCGATCGATTCGGACAATATCACAAAATGCGCCATGAAGATCCTCCCTGTCTCTGGATTCCGTCGCCGGCTACATGACGAGCACGGCGGTTACGGTGCCCAAAACGCCTCCGATTGTAATGTCGGACGGATAGTGCAGCCCCAAATAGACTCGTGAAACTGCGACTATGACTGCCAAACCGTAAAACAAAGCGAACAAAACCGGAAACGTGACTGACAAGACCGTTGCCGCAGCAAACGCAGCCGTAGAATGTCCGGACGGAAACGACGCGTCCTGCAGCAGCTTGCCGCCGGTAAACACATTCTCAAACACTTGATAGGGACGGCGACGCGGCAGGAAATTCTTGCAGAGAACCACGATGACGTGACTGATCGCCAAGCTTAATGCCAAATTCCTGCCTGCATCCTGCAAAAAAGGACTCCCGCTGAATAAAAATGCAAGCGTCAAGACAACCGTCCAAACTGCTCCGCCCAGATGAGTGATGGCGGGCATCAGCCGATCCAGTACAGAACTTTTCCATCGTTGATTCACCCAGAAAAACGTCAGTACATCGCCACCCCGTACCCATTGCGACATCCTTTCCATCAGGGCACCTCTTTCATCTTTCGTTCTTACCTTTAAAGATATCAAGTGAACGTCAATATTTTATGAATACTGTGTGAAGTTTTGGTTTAAGTGTTGCAACAAAAAACCCAGAGATCCCTCGGGGTCGAGGGATCTCTGGGTTTGTGGGGGGTAGGGGGATTCCAAAAGGGTCAATGAGGAAACCTTTTGTGGGATTGAGCAATTCACCGGAACAATCAGCAGCCTGGCTATCATTGCTGACTTGCGCCAACGTTAGACCCATGGCTTTGCGTCCCCGTCTTTCGAACGGGTTTGCCCTTGATGATTGACTCATCCTTGACTTAAATTTTTACATAGTCCGACAAAATCGTACATAGGGCGCAAGAACTATTTTTCGTCGAGTTCGACAATTAACCGAAAATTCTTGTCAAATAAGGCATGATCTTCTTCTGATTTTGCCACTCGCGCAGATCAAATAGGAACAACGGACTATTCAATTCCGCTTCCTTCCATAATTGACACAAGATATTTGAGTCGGCTTCCCTGTCTGTCTGTACCAATGTGATTCGATCATCCTCATGCTGTTCTCGAATTCGTTTCACAATCTCACAAGTTGCATCGGTCGAGCCGGCGTCAATCAACATGACCCGTACATCCTTTCTCGACAGTGCCGCTTTATAGCCAATCATCCGCAAGATGCCTTCCATGTAGGCTTCCCCGTTGTATACGATCAAGACAAGCGTGACGCGACGATCGAAAGAAGAGCGGGAATTGAAATAGCGAACGAATCTGGACAGGCCCTCGAACACCCCGTAAATCGCCAGAATCCAAAGCAAAAGGGCGAGCATACCAGACACCTCCTGTATGGTGCCAATATATGCACGCCCCGTTCCGGGTGTTCGTCACAACCTGACCCAACCACGCCGCGCTGCCGTAATCACAGCTTGCGTCCGATCATCGACACCCAATTTGCCCAGAATGGAAGACACATGATTTTTGACTGTTTTTTCTGAAATAAATAACGTTTCTCCAATCGTTCGATTGCTTTTTCCTTCTGCCATCAACCGAAGAATTTCCATCTCCCGTTGGGTCAAAAGATCCTGCCAAGAATCCCGCTGCACCGCTGCGGCTGTTTCTTCGGCTGCTGCGGTCCCGTTCGTCATTCCGTGGCTCAACCGTTTGAACTCGGTTAACAATTTCATGGTCACTTGCGGATGGATGAACGCCGTGCCGTTCGCCACTTGCCGAACCGCTTCCACAAGCACTTCCGATTCGACGTCTTTCAACAGATATCCGTTTGCCCCAGCCCGAATGGTTTCAAAGATGTACGCTTCATCATCATGAATGGATAAAATAAGGACTTTGATACCGGGGTACATGTCTTTGATGTGCTTCGTGGCTTCGACTCCATTTTTCTCCGGCATGTTGATGTCCATAATGACCACATCCGGCTGCAATTCGCCGGCCAGCGAAACGACTTGACTGCCGTCTGTCGCTTCACCCAAAATCGAAAAACCGTTTTCCAATTCAAAAATTCGCCTTAATCCTTGACGAAATAATGTGTGGTCGTCAGCAAGCACGACTCTAATCGGACTCTGAAGGTTCAACTCCAATGCCTCCTTGGTCTGATATCGGCAGAGTAATAAGTACCTTGGTTCCCTCTCCGATTGTTGAACGGAATTCCACATGACCCCCAAGCAGTTGAATCCTCTCCTGAATCCCCAACAACCCGTAATGCCCCTTTTCCCTATTGCCCTTGGTTTGGTTGATATCAAACCCTTTCCCGTTGTCTGTAATATGTACAATGACTTCCGACATTGTCATTTCCAACTTAACGGTGGCAAGACTAGCCATTGAATGTTTCCAAATATTATTAAGCGCTTCTTGCACCGCACGGAAAACAGCAACCTCAAGCGGGGCGCTGATTCTGCGTTCTTCCCCGATATGCACGAAATGGGTCTGAATATCGTGCTTTTCCTGGAATTTGGCAAGATAGCGACGTAAAGTGGGGGAAAGTCCCAAGTCATCCAATTCCATCGGCCGGAGATCAAAGATAATCTGCCGAACTTCCACCAAACTGTCTCGAACCATTTGCTTCAGTTCTTTCAATTCGTCCCGCACGAGATCAATATCCCGTTCCAGAACCCGTTCACAGATCTCAGCGCGCAACACGACATTGGCCATCATTTGCGCCGGCCCGTCATGTATCTCCCGGGCCAATCGCCGACGCTCTTCCTCTTGCGCCTGGATCACGCGGATCCCCAGGTACCTTTTCTCTTCCACCGATTGGAGCATCAGCCCGATTTCTTGCTGTTCACCGGACAAATAGTGGTATGCAACACTTAATTGCGTGCAGGTTGCTTCCGCTTTGGCTACCAACTCGCCAAGGTTCTTCAAACGCATCGACAATTCATCCCGTTTGGTTCGAAGCTGTTTCTCCCTTTCTCGAACCACCAGGAGCTGAGCCTGTAATTCCATCGTATCTTCATACACCTGTTTGGCTTGTGCTTCCGTATACTTCTCGTAGTTCTTATTGACAAACACCAACCGCTGTCGAGCCTTTCGTAATGCGTTCTCCAATCGATCCACTTCAGTCACCGAATCGTACACCTGAATCTGAACGGCAGCCACGTCACGTTCCAAGGATTGGTATTCCTTGCGTGAAGCATCTGCAATTTCAAAAATCTGTCTCGTTCCGGTTTCGATAGCATGCAGCGTATTGGAGATCACATTGTCCAGGAGCCGGGTGTCGATGGAAGTTGACACGAACGAACCCCCTCATAATCTGATGCTTTTGTCCTATTTATTCCATAAGCAAGACCTAATTTCCTGCTTGTCGGGGCTAACTTTCTGTCAAAAAATATCGACACTTGTCGTTGAAGTCTGAGGAGAGAAATTAAGAAGGGCATGGCCGTTCTGCCATGCCCTCCTGCAATGGGGTAAGGGTGATGCTATAGAATTCGAACCGGGAGTGGGATTTTATGGGGGTGCTTACAAGCCCGCTTTGGATCGCAGCAGCTCTGCCTTGTCCGTACGCTCCCACGGAAGGTCGATGTCGGTGCGGCCAAAATGACCGTACGCAGCAGTTTGATGGTAAATCGGCCGACGCAAGTCCAGCTCTTTGATGATGCCTGCAGGCCGCAGATCAAAGTTTTCTTGCACCAATTCGACGATCAAGTCTTCTTCCACTTTGCCGGTACCAAACGTGTCCACCATGACCGAAACCGGACGCGCCACTCCAATGGCGTATGCCAATTGCACTTCACACTTGTCGGCAAGGCCCGCAGCCACAATGTTTTTTGCAACATACCGCGCCGCGTACGCAGCGGAACGGTCCACTTTCGTCGGGTCTTTTCCGGAGAAAGCGCCGCCGCCGTGACGGGCGTAACCGCCATAAGTGTCAACGATGATCTTGCGTCCCGTCAAACCGGCATCCCCTTGCGGACCGCCAATGACAAAACGGCCTGTCGGGTTGATAAAATATTTCGTATCCTGACGCAGCAGGTGAGCCGGCACAACCGGTTTGATAACATATTCAAGCATGTCTTTCTCAATCTGCGAATGTTCAATGTCCTCCGCATGCTGTGTCGAGATGACAATCGTGTCGATACGAACCGGTTTGCCGTCCTCATATTCGACGGTAACTTGTGTTTTTCCGTCCGGTCGCAAATAATCCAGCGTGCCGTTTTTCCGCACTTCCGACAAACGATGTGACAGTTTGTGCGCCAAAGAAATCGGCATCGGCATCAATTCTTCCGTCTCATTCACGGCAAAGCCGAACATCAAGCCCTGATCTCCGGCACCGATGGCTTCAATCTCGGCATCGGTCATCGAACCTTCTCTTGCTTCCAACGCTTGATTGACGCCCATTGCAATATCTGCAGACTGTTCGTCGATCGAGGTAATGACGGCGCAGGTATCGGCGTCAAATCCGAATTTCGCCCGCGTATACCCGATTTCGCGAATGGTTTCCCGCACGACTTTCGGGATGTCCACATATGTATTGGTGGTAATTTCACCGGCAACCAGCACCAAACCGGTGGTCACCGATGTTTCGCATGCAACGCGAGCGTTTGGGTCCTTAGCCAGAATAGCATCCAGAACGGCATCAGAAATTTGGTCGCAAATTTTATCTGGGTGTCCTTCGGTAACAGATTCCGAAGTGAACAAGTAACGTCGAGCCGCCACAAGAATCCCCCCTTGGAATACATGTTGAATCGAATTTAAGTCAATGAAAAATACTATCCTACTTTCATCTCGCTGTCAATCTTTCCATTAGATTTCAACAAGGGCAGGCCGCCTATTCATGCCGGCAGCAACTTCGAAAAATCCGCTTTTCAGCCGTATATTCGGAAACGGGTTCGGGAACAAATAGAAACGACAGAGCACCCGTCAGCCGCGGGCGCTCCCATTTAAAACGTATATTCAATTAGGAAAGACGATATTTGATTGTCCTGTCACCCTTTTTGTTGTCCGTTGGCCAGCGTTTGTTGAGCCATGGCAACCAGTCGACGGGTGATCGTTCCTCCGACTGCGCCTGCGTCACGCGTACGGATCTCACCCCAGTAGTCTTCACTGCCTTGGTAGACCGGGAGCCCCAGTTCAGCCGCTATTTCGTATTTCATGTCATCCAGCGCTTTGTGGGCAGCCGGATTCAACAATACGTTGCGCTTCTGACCTTTTGCCATGTGAATCCCCTCCTCTGAGAATTCCGGATTGGTAACCCGGTATCCCTAGTTTGCTCACATGGCAGCAGGATACCCTGCTAAAAACATGGTCGTACGGGTAATAGCTGGCGATACATGCAAAATGTGACCGCACAATGCCAATTTTACTGGAGGGTGTAAGCGCCGCGAACCAACACGTAAGTATCCCCGGCCGAATTCACTTGAATCCCCCGTCCGTCATTTCTGGCAAAAATCAGCAGGTGGTTCGCCATTATCGTAGTGCCGCCCGTCAAATCGGCTCCGCCCGTTACGTCCGACAACCCTCCCAGTTGCCCCTGGATGGCTGCCACGTTTCCGTTCCGCACAATGACTTCCAGCCCCGCTTCTGTCGACGCCTTCAAAGTTTGTCCCTGTTTCATCACCAATACCTTAAAGCCGCCGCCAGAAGAACCGGTATTCCCCGAATTGCCACCTGTCAATTGCGCGAGTTTCTCATCGACGTAACTTTTTGTAACGATCGGATCATCGGCGGAACCGGGTGTGGAAGGGGTGCCCGCTTGTCCGATTTGACCCAGCATGAATCCTGCAACCAACGTCAACGCCATTGTTCCAAAAAAGGCCGTCCGTTTGCGAAAAAACATGGTTTACGTCCTCCCATTGGTGGTTTCTCGTTGGTATTCGACGCATTTTCCTACATTTCCTGCCTATTTTTGAAGAAAAACCGGTCTTTCAGCACAGCGAGGGCAAACTTCGGAAGCACAAGCTGTCTGCGCCAGCGGCTCGGTTGTTTCAACAAGCGGTACAACCATTCCAAATGCATGCGCCGCCAAAACAAAGGCGCCCGTTTTACCGTTCCCGCGTACACATCGATCATGCCTCCGATCCCAATGGAGACCGGCACCCTGAGGTCATGCATGTGATCGGCAATAAATGTTTCCTGTTTGCCCATGCCAAGACCCACCAACAACAGACAAGGCGAATATGCGCGAATCTCCGCAAGGATCCCCGGAAGTTCTTCTTCTTTAAAATAACCGTCCCGTCCTTGAAAAGAAACGTCAGAATACAGACCGGTCAAATTGACCAGCGCCCGCCGGAATGATTCCGAACTTGCTCCTAGAATGTAGACCGTCCATCCTTTCTGATTGGCGCGATCCAGCAAATGGGGCAACACGTCTGCACCGGTGACACGTCCCTCCATGGGATACCCCATCAAACGGGAGGCATACACGGCGCCGATCCCGTCAGGGGTGATCAAATCCGCTTGCTGCAAAATCGTCCACAGCCGTTCATCCTCCCGGGCACGCATGACAATCTCCGGATTGGCTGTAACCACCTGCCGGGGAGTGCCGCCTTCCATCCATGCCAAAATCAGTGAAATGATATCGCCAAAAGCAAGAGTGCTGAAGGGCACTCCGAGAATGGGTGCAATTGGCCGTTTCGCCTGTTCAGCGCCGTTTGTACCGGACATCGGTTCATTCCTCCGCAACCATATTACAACAGCGAGGAAACTGATTTGCGTTCTTGCTGCTTGACAAGAAAATACCACATTCCGTCCGATCGGGCTACCCGGCTGGTCCCTTTGCGAGCCGTCCCGCTTCCTTGTATCTTTCGCCTTCTCACTTTCCAGAATGGGGCGTACCTGATATACTAATCGTGTGTTTTCGGGTACGTTCGGAAAGGTGGGCAAGAGATGGCGCGGATTCTGATTTCCGGGTATTACGGATTTGACAATCTGGGAGACGATACGGTTCTGTTCGGAATCTTGTCCGCGATTCGCAAGCTTCGTCCGCAAGCGGACATCGCTGTTTTGTCCAATCAACCCGAACGAACCGAAGAACTGTTCGGAATTCCCGCTTTCGACCGTTGGAGCATGCCCGTGATTCTGCGTGAATTAATCCGTTCCGACCTGTTGGTCATGGGGGGCGGTTCATTGCTGCAGGATGTCAGCAGTCCCCGCAGCGTTATTTATTACTTGGGAATTGTCGCCTTGGCCAAATTTTTTGGGAAACCGGTTGTCTTTTACGCACAAGGTTTCGGGCCAATCAACCGTTCTTTGTCGAAACGGCTGATTCGAATGATCGTCAACAAGGTCGACATGATTACCGTGCGGGATGACAAATCCCACGACGATCTGAAACGGCTTGGGGTGACGAAACCGTCCATCCAAGTGACGGCAGATCCCGCACTTTCCATTGATACCCGTTTGTTCCCGAAAGAAACGGGGAAACAGATTTTGCACGAATTCGGGCTGATTCCCCGCTCCCAAAAAGGGGACAAGCCTCT
>JAGVBM010000170.1 GCA_020059765.1 Bacillota bacterium | reverse complement strand
CTGTAGGCGCTGGTGGCCTCTTCGACAGTCATCCCGAAAGCAAGTCCGCCGATCCCGGCAACCAAATGTTCATCGCTTTGCTGCAGGTGCTGTGCGCCCATTTTTTTTACATAATCAAGCCCGACCTTGGGAGAGATCATCTCGGTCGTTTTGATCGCGGGTATGTTGTAGGATTGCAGCAATGCTTCGCGAACGGTAAGCAAGCCGTGAAATTGATGGTCATGATTCATCGGATAATACTTGCCGCCTGCCGCATTGGCGTTGGCCAAAGGGGTCGGCACGTCGTCGATGACAGATCCGGGTGAGAGTTTCTTCAATTCCATGGCGGGAGCGTAAACTGCAATCGGCTTCATTGTGGAACCCGGTTGCCGCGGAAGGGTCGTATGATTATTCTGGTCCCGCTTGTAATCCCGTCCGCCCCCGATGGCGAGAATCGCCCCCGTTTTGTTTTCAATCAAGGAAGCGCCTGCCTGTTGGATCGCATTCTCCACTTTTTTGCCGTTTTTGGCGGTATAGTTGATCGGTTTCGGATAAAAGTTGTTGTTGCTGGCCAACACTTGATCCACCGAATCCTGCAGTTTTTTGTCAATCGTGGTATAGACTTTGTAGCCTCCCTTGAACAGGGCCTGCCGTGCGTCGTCCAAGTTGTCGTATTTGGCCACGGTCATCAGTTGTTCCGCTGCCCGTTGTTCCACTTCCGATATAACAAAAGGATAATGGCTGTACCCGGTCTCGGTGACTTGCGGTTTGCCGATCGAGGTCTGAATATCAAAGGAACGAGCAGTTTGATATTGCTCCTGCGAGATCAAACCGGATTGAACCATCTCTTTCAACACATAATCTTGATACTCCAATGCCTTGTCCAAGGAGGTATAAAAATTGTACTTGCTTGGATTGTTCGGCAATGCAGCCAGCAATGCGGATTGCGCCAAATTCAGTTCTTTGGCCGGTTTTCCAAAAAAAGCCTTGGAAGCCGCTTGAATGCCATAAATATTGGATTGACCCGATTTTCCGAAGTAGATCCAGTTGAAATAATGAGTCAGAATTTCCTCTTTGGTCATAGCTTGTTCCACTTTGAAAGCAAGGTAAATCTCTTGCACTTTTCGCTTAATCGTTTGTTCTTGCGCAGGGAAGATCACATTTTTTACCGTTTGCTGCGTGATGGTGCTGGCACCGGAAACAATGCCGCCGCCGATAAAGTTTTGATAGGCGGCCCGCGCAATTGCCCACGGATTGACCCCGTGATGACGGTAGAAGTTTTTGTCTTCGGCTGCGATAAATGCTTGTACGACAAATGGGGAAACTTCATCAAGATTTTTAATCAATTCACGGTTTCCGTCCGTCTGCATCGAACCCAACAATTCGCCGTTTCGATCGTACACGTTGGTCGTCGAGGCAAGATTGGCAAATGCTTTCGGACTGAATTCAGGCGTATCCTGAATCAGATAGTAGGCATACCCGGCCCCCGCCGCCAGTCCGATCATTCCCAGAACGAGGAAGGACAATAGGGATAATGTAAGCCAAAACCGGAGTTTGCGAGCTTTCTTTTGTTTTTTGTTTTTTCTCGATTCTCTTTTTAATTCTTCGGTCATTCATTTTCCCCCTAACGTGTTTCTATTATACCAAATCAGCGGAAATAGGTTGAGAGATTTGGAGAAGTCCGTTTTGACAACGTACTCCGGGGTATGGTACTTTTGGTACAATTAGAATAAATATGCATGATGGAATACTTGAATATAGACTTTTCCAAAAATGAGACATCCATTCCCTTTCCATTGTTTCTGTTTCTTTTGGAGGGGGATTCTTTCTGGGGAGCGATACAGATGAAAAACGACAAAGAAAAAGAAGCGAATCAATCGAATGAATGGGATCCGCGATTGGAAGAAGCAGTGGAGCGCCAACTGGCCGTCATCCGTCTGGGTACGGCCGAGATTGTTCCGGAAGAGGAACTTGTCAAGAAAATCCGCCGTTCGATTCGGGAGAATAAACCGCTTGTCGTGAAGCTTGGTGTCGATCCGTCCGGCTCCGATTTGACCTTGGGACATACCGTCGTATTAAACAAAATGCGCCAGTTGCAGGAACTGGGGCATCGCATTCAATTGTTGATCGGTGATTTTACAGGGATGGTCGGGGATCCTACGGGGAAGTCGGAAACACGGAAACAATTGACGCGGGAAGAGGTTTTGAGCAACGCCAAATCTTATGCGGATCAAGCTTTTAAAGTTTTGGATCCGGAGAAGACGGAAATTCTGTACAACTCTCAATGGCTGGCCCCTATGTCCTTCGAAGACGTGGTGAAACTGACCTCTACGTTGACGGTGGCGCGAATGTTGGAACGGGAGGATTTTCACAAACGATTCACAGGAAATCTGCCGATTTCGCTGCATGAATTCCTGTATCCGTTAATGCAAGGGTACGATTCGGTCGCAATGAAGGCCGATATTGAATTGGGCGGAACGGATCAAAAATTCAACCTGTTAATGGGCCGCATGTTGCAGAAAGAGTTTGGACAGGAACAACAAGTGGCGATCATGATGCCGATTCTCGAAGGATTGGACGGCGTCCAGAAAATGTCCAAATCTCTTGGCAACTACATCGGAATTAATGAAGGGCCGAACGAGCAATACGGCAAAACGATGTCGATTCCCGATGAACTGATGGTGAAATATTTTGAACTTGTCACCGATGTGCCGATTGAAGAACTGGCAATGATCAAATCCGGTTTGGCCGAACAGACTCTTCATCCGAGGGATGCAAAGATGCGCCTTGCGCGCGAAATCGTGACCCGTTATCACGGCATCGATGCGGCGAAGGCGGCGGAAGAGCACTTTAAGACAGTGTTCCAGCAGGGTGCGATTCCTGATGATGTTCCGGAAGTTCAGCTTGCGGAAGGTACGCTGTGGGTTGTCAAGCTGCTGACTGAAACAGGACTTTGTCCCTCCAACGGGGAAGCTCGCCGGATGGTGCAGCAGGGCGGCGTGAAAATCAACGGAGAAAAAATTGATGATGCAGAAACCCAAATCAAACTGGAAAACGGCATGATTCTGCAGGTCGGAAAACGGAAATTCGCTAAAGTGATCCTCCAATAGGATTTCCTCCCAAAAAAAAATAAGAAGTTTTGCAGGAAATTGGAAACTCGTAGCTAATTCAAGATGAAGGTGATTTGATCATATGACCTGTGTCGAAGGAGCGTTCAATGTCCATGTATCATTGGAGGCAGTTTTCCGAGGAAATCATCAATCTTATGCAATCGGGCGTTGTACTGGTTGATATTGATGGAAATATAGCGCAGATGAATCAGTATGCCGTGTCCTTGTTGCAAATTGAGGAAACTTTGTGGACCGGTCGCGGGGTATCCGAACTGTTTCCCGAACTGGACATGGATCCCATGCGGCAAGCATTGTCGGAAAAAGTGACCGTTCGCATTGATGAATTGAAGTTTCGCCTGCCCGACGGGGAATTGGTGCTTTCAGCCGAAGCCTCTCCATTAATTGTTCTGGGACAGACGGTTGGAACGATTATTACGTTTCAAGATCAAACTGCATCCATTAAGTTGCGGGAAGATCGGGTACGAACCGAAAAAATGGCAACGGTCGGTAGCATGGCGGCTGGAACCGTGCATGAGATCCGAAATCCGCTGACAACCATCAAAGGCTTTTTGCAGTTGTTTGAGCGAGATGTGCAAAAATTGTCGGGCATGGGACTTGTGCAAAAAAGTTTCAGCGACAAATGCAAAAACATTTTTCCGCTGCTCTTTATGGAAATTCACAGAATTGAGCAGATCTTGAACGATTTCATGTTAATCAGCCAGCCGCAAATGATGCGATACAAGGTCATCCGCGTTCATGATTTCATGAACGCGGTGACCCCAAAACTGCAAGAGATTGCTCTTTTTCATCACGTGAGTATTGCTTGTGAGTTTCCTCGGCAGAACCGCAAATTTTTTGGCGATCCGGATGAACTGACAGTCGTACTGACAAACCTTGTCAAAAACGCGCTGGAATCCTTTGACGGACAGCTGCATGCAGGCAAAATTTATCTGTCGGTTGAAACGTTGGAGGATACTGTGCGACTGAGTGTACAGGATAATGGCCGGGGGATGTCGGAAGAAATATTGAAAAACGCTTTTGATCCGTTTGTGACTACAAAAGATGATCGTCCCGGATTGGGACTCTCCATCTGTCAACAAATTGTCGAGCGTATGAGCGGTAAAATTGTGCTGTCAAGCGAACCGGGCAAGGGAACAGTTGCCGAAATTGAAATTCCTTGCCTGCAAGACGATCTCGTCAATTTGGAAGATACGCGCCCTGCTTATAAAGAAGTGTCCTTTCGCTAGGACGCTTTTTTTTTGACCCACGCTTTCAGATGGAATGTTTGAAGTGTCGGAAAAGAGGATATGTACTGCCTGACCTGTTTCGTTCATAAAATGAAGACGAAGGGGAGGCGTACATATGCTGAGATTTCGAAGAAGAAAGATGCGCCTGCGCAAACCCGTCAAGCGCTGGAAAGTCATTGCGGCTGCAACTTCATTCTTTGTCTTGTTCTTTATTGTGCAAACGTTTCTTTTCATTGAGTATAATTTGCGGCCTGTTTTTGCACAGGTGGCGGAAAGTTACGCCCGAAAGATTGCAACGGAAGCGATCAATGACGCGATCAGCAAAAAAGTGGCCGAAGAGATCGACTACACGGAGATCGTCATATTCTACAAAGACAATCAAGGAAATATCCGATCGGCCGTGTTCAATTTGAACGAAGCAAATCGAATCAAGAGTCAGGCGACCCTTCGAGTGCAAGAAGTGTTGAATGAGATAAACGCCAAAAATCTGTTGAAAGTCAAATTGCCTATCGGGCAAGCATTTCATTCGACCATTCTGGCCGCCATGGGACCCACTGTTCCAGTAACTATGATCCCAATTGGAACAGTCATATCAGATATTAAGGAACGTTCCGAAACACTAGGCATCAACCAAACCAAACATATGCTGACATTGGATATTGACGTGCAGGTCAACATCATCATTCCCTTGGTTTCGAAAACGACAGAACTACATTCGCAAATTCCCGTCGCTTCGTTTGTCGTGATTGGCGAAGTTCCGCAGTTTTTTTACGATTCTGCAGGAAATCCGTTTGTTCCCCCGGGTACACCTACACCTATGTATCCCATTTCGCCGAATAACGGAAAGTAAAACATTCGGTTGTTTTCATTTGCATGTCATGTGACGGGCTGTTGTTTCATAGCGTAAGAACATGGGAACGGGACTCTTGGTGGGTGTCCAAAGGCCCATTTAGTTCGGGGCAGAGGTATTTTGCATATTCTGTAAATTATATCTCTGGTCCCTTGTTGGAGTGACGAATTTAGAGTAGACTGTGAAAGAACAATTAAATATTAGATTACTCGTCGTAGCAGAACAGCTGCAGAAAGATCAGAATCATTACACCTTAACGCGGCCGCTCCGGTATGGAATGGCCAATGGGAGGAATGACAATGTTTCAGTGTCCAATATGCGGTGAACTGATGGAGATTCTGACAAACAATCATTGTGTGAACAAACACAATTTGACGAAAAAGGAGTTGCTCGACCGATACGGAACTCCGAAATATGTGACTCCGACGATGAGTAGAGAAGTTCAAAACTGGATTCGGGAATCTACCATTATCACCCGAATGGATTTTGACATTGCACAGGCGGCTGCACGAAGCCAGCGCCGCGGCTGATTTCCATATAGATGTTGCAAAACCCTTGTATTTGCAAGGGTTTTGATTTTTTGATGACCAAACCAGAAATAATGTACATAATAATGATGAAAAGATAAAAAATGGGCAGGTGACCAGATTGCAGACGTTTGTCACGAACCAAATCAACAACATGCATGTGCATGTGCTGCAAACAACGAAATTCAAACTGACGACGATGGCAGTTATGTTTCATACCGATTTGGAAGAAGACAAAGCAACCTCCCGGGCCATGATCCCGCATGTGCTGCTGCGCGGTTCCGAACAGTACCCGACCGCCGAATCGATTCAGCTTGCGTTGTCCGACTTGTACGGAGCTTCCTTGTACGGTTCCGTTGGCAAAAAAGGCGAGCGCCAGATCGTCGAGTTTTTGTTGAAAGTCGTTAACGAAAAATACTTAACCGGTGCGGATGCCCTTTTGGAAAAAGGAATCGCGCTGCTGGCAGAGGTGTTGCTTCGTCCGCAAAAGGAAGGAAGCGGTTTCCGGGCCGATTTTGTGGAGAAAGAAAAGGAACAGCATCAGAAACGAATCGATTCTTTGTTGGATGACAAAATTGTCTACGCTGCGGAACGATGCCTCGATGAAATGACCAAAGGCGAGCGATTCTCCATCCCCAAATTCGGCCGTTCCTCCTATCTGGAACAAATCAATTCTGACAATCTGTATCAAGTTTACCGGGATCTTGTTGCCACCGCTCCCATGCACGTGTACGTGGTCGGAAACGTGCACCCGTCGGACGTCGTTGCCCTGATCCAGCGGTATTTTACCGTTGAACGCACACCGCAGGAGAACCTGACGCCAACACAAACCGACGTAATTCCCCGACAAGTAAAGGAAATCGTGGAGCGGTTGGATGTCAACCAAGGAAAATTGAATCTCGGTCTTCGCACACGGATTACGCATGCCGACCCGGATTATCCGGCTTTGGTTGTCTATAATGGCATCTTGGGCGGATTCCCTCACTCGAAGCTGTTCATCAACGTCAGGGAAAAAGCGTCGCTTGCCTATTACGCATCAAGCCGATTGGAATCCTACAAAGGTTTATTGTACATTCAGTCGGGAATCCAAATTGAAAACTACGAGAAAGCGCTGACCATCATGAAACAACAGTTGGAGGAAATGAAAAAGGGCAACATTTCGGACACGGAACTGAGTTATACGATAAACGGCCTGATCAACAGTTTTCGAACGCTGCAGGACTCCCCGGAAGGTTTGATCGACGTGCATACCGGAGGACTTGTATCGGGCGCCTACCGTTCCATGGAAGAGTTGATTTCCCTCGCAGAGAAAGTCAGCAAGCAAGACGTGGTACGAGTCGCGCAGCAGATCCAACTGGATACGGTGTACTTCTTGCGGGATAAGGAAGGGGTGACGGCACATGCGTGAAATTCGCTATGAACAGTTGGGGGAAACACTGATTCATGAACAGTTGGACAATGGACTGCACATTTATATCATGCCAAAACCGGAGTACAACCAAGCATACGCCACTTTTACCACCAGATACGGTTCAATCGACCGGGAATTCACCGTTCCCGGACAAGACAAAAGGGTAGCAGTTCCCGATGGGATCGCCCACTTTCTGGAGCACAAAATGTTTGAAGAGGAAACAGGCGACATTTTTCAGGAATTTGCCAAATACGGGGCGGCCGCCAATGCGTTCACATCGTTCGACATGACGACCTACTTGTTCTCCGCTACCGATCATTTGCAGGAGAATCTGCAGATCCTGGTCGACTTTGTGCAGCGGCCCTACTTGACCGATGAGAACGTGGAAAAGGAAAAAGGAATCATCGGTCAGGAGATCCGCATGTATGAAGACAATCCGGATTGGCGTTCCTATTTTGGCGTTTTGCAGGGTTTGTTTAAAGAACATCCGATTCGCATCGACATTGCAGGAACCGTCGAAAGCATTGGGAAGATCAGCAAAGACACATTGCTGGATTGCTACCGGACATTTTATCATCCGAGCAACATGCTGGTGTTCTTGGTCGGTCCCTTCGAGCCGAGCCAGGCGATTCAACTGATTCGGGACAATCAGGCGGGCAAACAATTTAAACCGCAAGGGGATATTCAACGATTCTATCCGCAAGAACCTGCCGAGGCATTCCAATCCCGGATGGAGACAAGGCTTTCCGTTTCGATTCCAAGATGTCTCTTCGGATATAAGGAAGTGAATACAGGAGTTACCGGACGCAGTTTGATCGTTCGGGAAATGGCGACAGCGGTCGGATTCGATGCGTTATTCTCAAAAAGCGCCGAATTGTTCAATCGCCTGTTTAATGAAGGTTTGATCGACAAAGGGTTTACTTGGGAATATGAGGTCAATAAAGATTACGGCTATTCAATCATTGGCGGCAACACAAAGGATCCCGACCGATTGATGAATCTGATTGACGATGAGTTGGCGAAAGTCAGCCAACAAGGGATACCCAAAGAGGCGTTCGAAATGAGCCGCAAAAAATTGATCGGCAAGTTTCTGGAGGGACTGGATTCCCCCAGGTACATTGCCCGGAACTTTACCTCGTACCGATTTAAAGATGCCGATTTGTTTGATACCTTGCCGGTGTTGGAAGAATTGACACATGAACAGGTTAATCAAAGATTGGCGGAGCATTTTCAGCCGAAGGCACAAACGGTATCCCTCGTGTTGCCGAATTGAAAGGCTGCAGCCGAACTTAATAAGGATCAACCGGCCGATGCGATGGATAAGATAATGAAAAGCGACGGGCGAATACCCATGTGTTCGCCCGAACTCTATAACGGTGACAGGAAAAAGATTACCGCAGCAAGTTTAAATAAATTTCCAGGTTTTTTCTTCTGAATTCGGAAAAAACCCTCTTGTAAATTGTTTTTTTGCAGGGCACACTATAAAAGTGGATTACTATCTAGGATTGGTGGAGGACAACGGAATGCGGATTCATTTTACTGGAGTGAAAGGTTCGGGAATGAGCTCTTTGGCACAAATTTGCAAGCAAAAAGGCCACACGGTTACAGGGAGCGACGTGGCTGAAACGTTTTTTACCGATAAACTGTTAAGCCAGGCGGACATTGAAGTGCTTCCTTTCCAGGAAGAGAATGTCCAAAACGTGGATATTGTATGCGCCTCGGCTGCATATGGAAGTTCCCACATCGAATTGAAAACTGCTTCCGAACAAGATATTCCGATACTCACCTATCCTATGCTGCTGGGAGAACTGACAAAAGACCATGAATCCGTCTTGATCTCGGGAACACATGGAAAAACGACGACGACAGGCCTGGTGGGAGCCATGATGATGAACGCCGACTTTGATCCCACGATTGTTGTCGGATCTTATATCGAAACTTTGAAAAACAACGCGAGATTTGGCCGAGGCCGCCATCTGGTGCTGGAGGCATGCGAATACAAACGCCATTTTTTGCATTATAACGGCAAAGTGATGGTGGTTACCAACATCGACTTTGATCATCCCGATTATTTCCCCGATATTGAGGATACGTTTACGGCCTTCCAAGAAGCGGTCGACAAGCTTCCCGAGAATGGTGCCTTAATTGTCTGCGGCGATAATCTGGCCCGCAATTTGGCAGCCCCGTGCCGGGTGATTTCCTACGGATTGTCGGAAGACAACGATGTGGTGGGTGTGAAAAAGGAACCGGGCAAATTTGATGTTTACGTACACGGAGAATTGTTGGGGGAAATGACTACGCCCTTGCTTGGGGAACATAACATTCAGAATGCGTTGGCCATGGTTTCCGTAGGTTTGTACTATGACGTTCCGTTCCGCGTCATGCAGGAGACACTGCGAAACTATATCGGTGTCAAGCGGCGTTTGGAATTGAAAGGGGAGCTCAACCAGCATTTGATCTATGACGATTACGCCCATCATCCGACGGAAATTCGCGTGACCCTGCATGCGGTGAAGGAAAATTTCCCTTATGCGAGAGTAGTGTCGATTTTCCAACCGCATACCTATTCCCGAACCAAGAGGCTCTTGGGAGAGTTTGCCCAATCGTTTCAATCGGCAGACTGGGTGGTTTTGACCGATATTTTTGCGTCTGAACGGGAGAAAGACAAGACCGTCGAAATCCAAGAATTAGTGGAAGAGACGAAGAAGCATCATCCGCGTGTCACTTACATTCCCAAATCGGAATTGCGGCAGTGGTTTGAAGAAATCAGCCAGGCCAATGAACGGCATGTGTTTTTGACGATGGGGGCCGGCGACATTTACAAAGAAGGCGAAAAGGCACTGGAGCAGTTCTTGCTCACATCCTGATCCATTGCTGTACGGAATCAAATCGAAAACAGGTCCGGGAGACGAACTCCCGGACCTGTTCGATTTCTTAAAGGAGTTGAATTGGATGCGGACGGATCGAAGACAATTCTTCCTCGCGGTTTTAAGTGTATGGATCGGCTTTTTCCTAGGCATAACTCCCGCATTGGCCGAAGTATTGAACATTGCCCATCGCGGGGCTTCCGCCTACGCTCCGGAACATACCCTGGCTGCCTACCGAAAAGCTCTGCACATGGGGGCTGATTACCTGGAAATCGATCTGCAAATGACGAAAGACGGTCACTTGGTCGCGATGCACGACAATACGGTGAACCGCACCACGAATGGAACGGGCGCCGTCAAAGATTTGACGCTGCTGCAAGTCAAACGGTTGGACGCCGGATCTTGGTTTAACAAAAAATATCCCCAGTATGCAGAAGATTCCTATGCAGGTCAGAAAGTTCCCCTATTGGAAGAAATCTTTCAAACCTTCGGCAAGAGAGCCAAGTATTACATTGAAATCAAGTCGCCGGAAACCAATCCGGGAATGGAAGAGAAGCTGATCCATCTGATCAAGCGATACAAGCTGTTCGCTGGGGACGGGCGCGGTCAGCCGGTGATTATCGAGTCCTTCAGTTCTGCAAGTCTCGTCAAGATCCACAAGCTGGAACCCCGGCTGCCGCTTGTGCAACTGTTGTGGTTCATGAGCCCCAGCCTTTTACAAGATTTCGAGTTGTGGAGGATTCGTTCCTATGCGATTGGAGTCGCTCCGAATTACAGTTATCTGACGGCTGCTTATATCAATAAAGCCCACAGCTTCGGTTTAGCGGTGCATCCTTATACGGTTGACGACCAATCGGATATGGAGAAGCTGATCGGGTGGGGAGCGGACGGACTAATCACGAATATGCCGAACCGCTTGCGGCAGGTATTACATCTCCGACCAGTCAATTTCGACGGCATAGGGAATCGGGTCCGGAATGCCCGCTTCCTTGAATCCTTTGATCCGCAGTTGGCAGGAATCGCATACCCCGCAGGCCGGAATGGTTCCTAAATAACACGAATGGGAAAGTTCCAACGGGGCCTGCAGGCGAGTCGCGAGCTGCACAATCTCCGCCTTGCTCAGATGCTGCAGCGGTGCCTTGATTTGGATCCCGTGTCCGTGAGCACCGGCAACCGTGCCGGTGTTGATTACTTGCTGAAAGGCGTCGATAAACTGCGGACGGCAGTCCGGATAGCCGGAATAATCAAGGGCGTTGACACCGATATACATCGCCTCCGCCCCAATTGTTTCTGCGTAGGAGAGAGCGATCGACAGGAAGATAATATTGCGTGCCGGCACGTAGGTGCTTGGAATTTCCGCTTGCATTTCTTCTTCGGAACGAGCGGTCGGCACTTCCTTGTCTTCGTCGGTTAGCGCCGAACCGCGGATCATGCCGTTCAGGTCGGCAATGAAGTGACGATCCGCATATCCGTAATGGGCGGCGACTTTTTTGGCCGACTCCAATTCAATCGAGTGTTTTTGCCCATAAAAAAACGTCAGCGGCCAAATGTCATACCCTTCATCTTTGGCCAGTGCCATGCAGGTGGTCGAATCGAGCCCGCCGGATAAAATGACAACCGCTTTTTTGCTGTTGGACATTGGTTATACACCTCGCAGATCGGGATCCCATATAAATTTGTGAAGCTGGATTTGAAACCGGGCATCGATCCGGTCTTCCAGCAGCCATTCGACCAGTTGACGCGGCGGCAAATCTGCAAATATCGGTGAGAACACCAGTTGATATCCTGCATCCAGACCATATTGTCTGATCAGATTTTTCGACCACTCGTAATCCTCCCGAGTTCCGACGACAAACTTGATCTCATCACGTGACGGAAGGATGCGCTGCAAATTCGCAAAATCCATTTTGTCGGACATGGCGGAGGATGGGACTTTCATGTCGAGAATGAACCGCTGTCCTTCATGCAAGCGGAATTTGGACACATCGATCGATCCGTCCGTTTCAATCGACACCTCATACTGTTCAACCGCCAGCAGATCCAGCAGCTGCTGCATTTCGGAACGGGGTTGGATCAACGGTTCACCGCCGGTCAAACAGACCCGCTTGATGCTGTGGGAACGGATTTTGTCCATGATGCCTTGCGGAGTATCCGGCTCCCCTTCATAGTACGAGTACTTGGTGTCGCAATAGGTACAGCGCAGGTTGCAGCCGGTAAACCTGACAAACACAGTCGGCAGCCCGATAGAACTGGATTCTCCCTGGATCGAGAAAAAGATCTCATTTACTTTCACTGATCAAAGTCCTCCCGTGTTATTTCCGCGTAACTGGTCGGGGTCTCCCAAAGCCGTACCCGTTGCAGCTCGATGTTCTGCGCGTTAATCAACTTTTTCAGGTAATTGTCGATGATCTGAAAGAAAAAGACGACCATATTTTCTGCGGTCGTATGGAAAGGCAGCAGGTCATTCAGAAATTTGTGATCGTATTTGCTGATAATTTGTTCGTTGACAATCTGCTTCAAATCGCCGAAATCGATCACAATTCCCCGGTGGTCGGTGCGTCCTTTCACCTGTACTTCCAATTTGTAGGTATGACCGTGCAGATTGGCGCATTTGCCGATATAATCATCCAAGCGATGGGCGGAATCAAAGGTAAAGGTTTTGCTGACCAAAACTTTCTTTGCACGGTTGCTTGCCGACAGTTCCAATCAAAGAACCTCCTTTCAGGTCCATTGTACATAATAAATCATAATCGGTCTGTATGTCGACCTTTCCCCAAAACATAAAAAATCATTCCCATAATCTCAAGTCGCTCACGTCCTGACCTGAGATTATGGGAATGATCCGACCAAATCCCGTTACAGCGAGATGGGTTCCTTGTCTTCTTTCGGCTGCAGGAAAGAGACGGACGCTTGGCCGCGTTGTTCTGTCGTATCGGACATTTTGCAGGCGCCTTTAAAATGAGCCCCTTCCTCGATGACGACGGTGGCGGCTTCCACATCCCCTGTCAATTGCCCGGATATCATCAAATGCATACGGCCGGAAGCGGCGATGTTTCCTTGCACTTTTCCGGCAATTGAGACATGACGTGCTTTAATATTGGCGCGGATATCGCCTTTTTCCCCGACAATCACGTCACCTTCGGATGTTATTTCACCGCGGATCCGTCCCTCCACCCGCAGGATGCCTGAAGCCTGAATATGACCGTCGATGGTGGTGCCGGCCCCGATTAAGGTATCGATTTTCCCGTTAGTGACGGGTGCTTCTTTTTTATTTTTAAACATATGTACCCTCCTCAGGGGAGATATTTTTCCGGATTGACAACCGTGCCGTTGATCAGGACTTCGTAATGAACGTGAGTGCCTGTACTGCGTCCGGTGCTTCCCATTAGACCGATGGTTTCGCCTTTCTTGATCGACTGGTTGACTTTTGCGATTACAGATGACATATGGCCATAGCGAGTTGAGATTCCGTTGCCGTGGTTGATCAGTACGCTGATGCCGTAACCTCCGTCCCAGCCGGCGATTTCAACCGTACCGTCCGCTGTGGCGACAATCGGTGAGCCATAGGCGCCTGTGATGTCGATTCCCGTGTGCAGAGCATAGAAGCCTCCAAAGGGATCTGTCCGGTACCCGAAATCGGAACTCACATTGCGATACCCCGTTGGCCAAATGCTGGGCGTATGTGCCGCTTGGTACTGTTTCTGTTGTTCTTCCGCCTTCCGCTGAATATCTTGCTGGTTGACGGCCTGGAGGGTAGACTGAACGCTTTGAACGCGTTGATCCACAGTTTTCTCCAACTGAGAGATGGCGTCTTTGTTTATAATCATCTGATGTTTGTTAAAACCGCTTCTGCTTTGTAGCGTTCCGCCTTGACCATTTCCCTCCGGTTTTGGTTCCTGCACGGGCGGTAACCCGCTTTTCACGCGCAAATCTTTTTCCAATTGCTGCAGCGTGTCAAGTTTTTCTTTGACTGTTTCCGTTTGCGACGATAAGGAATCATAATCATGTCGAATTTGTTCGGTTTCGGTTTTGTATTGGCTATATTCAGCAGATGTGTTGCGATATTCGGAATATTTGTAGATAAAATAACCGCCGCTTGCACCGGTCAGCAGAAGGAGTGCTGCCGATGACAGGATCCATGTTTTGGAGATTGCAATCGAACGGACTTGTTCTCCTGTATGGGGAACAACCATGATCGTAAAGGGTTTCCATATCTTTTTCCGCATGATCTGCCCCCTTGCAAAGATTGAGTACAGAAAAATGTACCAATCTCTATGATTCGACATAAACAGTCAAACTCCTTCTTGTAATGCTGCGAAAATCATTTCTTTTCTGAATAGAAAATTGTGCAAAAAGGTAGGAATCGGGCTCTGCCGGTCGAATATTGTTGAACAGCAGACACCTTTACAGGCGGGATACAGATTTGACCTTAGAAGAAGGAGATGTGGACGCGTGGTCAAGTCCATCGGACTGGATATCGGAAACGACAGTGTGAAATTGGCTATGGAAGGCGGACGTTTATCGATTCCCAATGTTATGGCGCCGGGAAGTCCGCGAAATCTGCTGCGGGAAGAAGACAACGTGCTGGAAGCGCTGGATGTGGAGGTCTACAGCCGTTCGTTGACAGGCGGCTGGCGCCACTATTTCGTAGGAGACCTGGCGGTAGAAGATGAAGACAATATGGAAATGAGCGAGATCGACAACAAAGTGGAATCGGATCAGGCGTTGATCGTTTCGCTTGTGGCGCTTGCCGTTGCAGCATTGTCCCGTTCCGATTCATTTACGGAAAATCCCTTGATTGCGGAGTATACGATTGGAACGGGACTGCCGATTCGCCAGTTTGCCAGATACCGGGATGCGTTCATCCAAAGGTTGGAGGGGGAGCACGAAGTAAGATTCGTCTCAACGCCCAAGTATCGCGGACGCACGGTGCGAATCATTGTCAAAAAAGTGACAGTAGGGATCGAGGGAGCAGCGGCTATTTTGAACATCGCCACCCAAGACGACTTGAGTGTCAAAGATGAAATGGCCTATTACGGAACAGTTGGAGTTTGTGAAATCGGCGCCCTGACAACCGATTTTCCGATATTGAAAAAGATGCAGCCGGACAATCGTTTCAGTCACGGTGAGTATTTCGGCATCGCCTCCTATCTGGACGCGATCCGGCAAGATATCTATGAGAAATTCGGCTATCACTTCCAGAGTCGGGCGAAGCTGTCAAAACGGATTCGTGAATCCAGTTATCTGATCAACTTGGTCGGGGAACGCCGCGGCGACATAAAACCGATTGTCGATGAACATTTCAAGCGGGCGGCCGTAAGAGTGGTCGACATGATCCAAAAACGATGGGCAAAATACCCTGACGCGCAAGCATTTTATGTATTGGGCGGCGGTGCGAGCGCACTTCGGCCCTACATCGAGGATCTGACCCACAGTAAACTGCCTCTGCGCTTTGTGAACGACAGCGAGTGGCAGAATGCCGCCGGATACCTCAAAATGTTGAAAAATCAGACCTACTCCGATTCTTTGGAGAAACCTTCGGACAACAATTGGTAAATCGTCGATTGATTGCGAAAACGTTCGGCTAGGATGCTGCTGACAGCGACCTGCCCGGACGTTTTGCTGGTTTGGTTCAAATTTTAATGCCCAGCAAATCCCGCACCACGACCGAAGCCAAGATCAGACCTGCCGCCGACGGGACGAATGCGATGGAAGCGGGAGGCATTTTGGCTTTCCGAGGGGCTTGTCCGCTTTCCACTTCCGGGGAGACAATCTCCTGCCTTACATCCTCGCGCGGTTTCATCGGCGGTTCCGTCGAGAAAACGACGCGAACTCCTTTTGTAATCCCGTAATCTTTCAGTTTGCGGCGAATGATTTTGGCAATCGGATCGACCGACGTTTTGGAAATATCTGCGACGGAAAAACGTGTCGGGTCGATTTTATTGGCCGCCCCCATGGAAGAAACAAAGGGGATCCCGCGCCGTTTGCATTCCACAATCAACAGAATTTTCGAAGTGATGGTATCAATGGCGTCCACCACATAATCCGGTTTGTGGGCAAAGATCTCCTCTTGCGTGTCTTCGCGAAAAAACATATCTAAGGTGATGACTTCACAATCCGGGTTGATCTGATGGACTCGCTCCTTCATTACCTGCGTTTTGGATTGTCCGACCGTATGGGATAAGGCGGGAATTTGCCGATTGATGTTCGTAATATCGACGACATCTTTATCAACCAAAATCAACCTGCCGATTCCCGTGCGAGCCAATGCTTCCACGGCATAAGACCCGACGCCTCCCATTCCCAGCACGCAAACGGAAGAATTCTTCATTTTTTCCAATCCTTCCGGACCGATAACCAGTTCTGTTCGCGAAAAACGATGCAGCATGGACGATGAATACCCCTTTTTGGTGAACTTGATTTGAATGCAATTTTCATCATAGCATACTCCATGGGAAAACCCTATGCTGTTTGATGCAAAAAAAAATGGCCTCTGTTCCAAAAAGGAAAGAGGCATGAAATGACTGTATCCCGTCATACTACATTTGTTTGTATGGTACTCTATTCATGATCGGGTACGCTTGAAACGGAGAAAAACGCCCATATTTGCGATTTGTATGAAAATTCCTGTCGGTATAAGGGGGGATTGAAATGAAGAGGAAACGAATTGAAACGGTTGGCGTCAATGTCTACGAATTGCAGGATCAATTTGATACCATCGAGAGTGGAGAATTGAAAAGCTTGCGAACCGATATTGCGAGTCACTATCAGGGGGATGGCGAACCGCAAGCGAGTGAAACAAGCGAGCAGACCTTGCAAGGAGATCCGGCTGTGGAATTGTCAGGCGCGAACGCCGCGACGGTCGAGCAGGCAAAGCGGGAAGCGGATCGTTAATAACAATATCCGGTCGTTCACCGGATGAACTTGAAAGAAGGAGAGGATCATGCTTGGTATGGGTGTTGCAGAACGAAAAAACGCAGGAAGTATGGACGGGTTCTCTGGAGAATAAATACGGTTTGCTGTTTCACGGAGTCAAGTTCTGGGACGAACGGGAGGATGCGGAAAGGGAGGCGAAGGAATTTTTGCGTCAGCAGGGAGTTGCGGATCAGGATGCGTGGCGCTTGGTTGAGGTGGACGAAGATCGGTTGAAGCTTTACAATGTTCGCCTCAATAACGATGTGAAGAAAAAACTGTTCCTGCAACCCGGGGGAAAATTTGAAGTGAGAGAATGAAAGACGAAACAAACAAAGGAGAGTTCGTTTGAACTCTCCTTTGCAATATGGGTGCAGCAGGTCTTACTTGTTGAACCCTTTGATCATCAGCAATTGATCTTTGTTCGGAGCAGCCGGATGCTGCATGTTGACAAACATCACTTTGCCGTCCGGAGTGAAAGTTCCGCCGGTGATTTCAGCCGCATAGGCAACGGAAGCAAACTTTTCGAGTTTCTGGTCTTTCAGGGAATATTTCCACATGGCGTTGTTGTCTTGACCGATGGTCGGCAGCATGAACTCATCATAGTTGTCTTCATGGAGGTAGAGGTCGCCGGTGATCGGGTCGATTGCCAGGTTGTCCACGTTGGCGAATTTGTCGGCGCCGCCTTCAATCACGAGTTTCAACTCGTTGGTTTGCGGATTCAACTGCCATACGCGGCCGTATTTCAGGTTGCCTTCTTTCTTGTTGTCGCCGGTTTCCGCGAAATAGATCATGCCGTCAACCGGGCTGTATTCGATATCTTCAGGACGGTCGAATGCGGTAGCACCTTGTGCGCGAGCGTACTCCGGCGCGTTGTCCAATTGGTCGTCAGGGATTTCAATCCATTCTTGGGTGTCTTTCTTGTAAGCGTACAGGGTTCCGGAAGAGAGGTCACCCTCTTTGTCAGCCACAAATTTCGCGATGATCCCGCCGCGGTTGTCATCCGTGGTGAATGCGGTCTTCTTGTCAGGCAATACGATGGCGCTCTCGTGGGACATACGGCCCAAAGAACGATGCTTCTTCACGCTGCCGGTTGCCGGATCGATTTCTACAACCAAACCGAAGTTCAGCGGATCGCTGCTGAATTCCACGCCCATTTCCTGAGCTTTCTTGATGGCATCTTGGAAACGAGTGTCTGTTGCGTCTTTCGGAGCGTATTCTTCTCCGCTCAGGATCGTGCCCCAAGGTGTGATGTTACCGGCGCAGTTGTTCCAAGTTCCGCCGACAGAGTCAAAGCTGATCCGCTTGGAATCGGTCACTTCATAGAATCCGTCGGAAGATTTCTTCACCAGCTGCAGGAATCCGCCGCCAGGACGAGTTTCGTTGCTGGTGTACAACCAACCTTCTTCCGATCCGTTGATTGCAATGTAGGCATTCAGGTCAAACGCTTTTTGTGTGGATTGACCGTCTTTCAATGTTGCTTCGCCTTGCGTCAGAACTTTCGCTTCGTAGCCTGCTTTATGTAATACGAAATTAGCCAGATCTTTCGTCTTCAGAACTTCCATCATTTCTTTCGGGATATAGGTGCGGTCGTTCTTCAACACCACTTCTTGCGAGAGAGCCGCTTTGTCACCGCCGAGTTCGAATTCTTTCGCTCCGATCTTGACAGAACCGGTCAAGCCGTTCTTCAATGTGAAGCTTACAGTTTTCGTTTCCTGATTCCAGCCTACAGAAGCGCCTTCGCCTTCAAGGCTTGCGCGCAGCGGCACCAATGTATCGGTGGATGCGCTTGCAATCGTCATATAGGCAGTACCCAACACCAGGCTTCCTGCAATGACGGACGAAACAACTTTAGAACTGCGTTTCTTCATGTCGATTCCCCCTGAAATGGATATTGTTCAAACAAATCATAATCTAGCAACGTAAAGATAGTATGAATAGATTGTTAAGGTTAAGATAAAAGCGAATCAAAACAAGTGCGGGTGATGCAAACCGGTTTCCAGGGAAGCAGCGAAAAGGAAAGGCCGTTCCATGTGGAACGGCCCACGTTCACCCTTATGTTTGAACAGTTGCGACTTACTTGTTGGAAGCTTCCCGCTCCAGCGTGAAGATCAATCCTTTGGCGTTCAGTTCCAGATCGATTTCGAATCCTTTCATACTGTCGATCGGATGGCCTTGTTTGACCATATCTTCGCGAATATAGGCGGCCAGTCGTTCCATCAGGATTCGATAGTCCATACCCGGAGCAAAGGAGGAACGGGCAATCTCGGCAAAAGTGGCGACTGTTTCACGGATTCTTGCAAAGGCAACCGACGCAGGCTCGGTCACGCCGAAATGAGAGTGATAAATCCGTTTGGCTCCCAGCTTTTCCAGCTTGTCCGCCGATTGAAACACCGCGTCCCGGTCAAATTCGGACGGAGAGGTGGATGGAAAAATCGGCTCATAGTCAAGTCCGGTCAATTGTTTGGCATAGCGAACCCCAATCGTGTCCCCCGTAAAAATACCTTCCGAAATGGGATCATGGATTGAGAAATGGTGACGGGCATGTCCCGGCGTGTCATAAAAAGAAAGTACGCGGCCTCCGCCTAAGTCCAATGTATCTCCTTCATCGCGGATCAAAACGCGTTCTTCCGGAACGGGAAAGATCACGCCGAAATACTCTTCCAGCTTGTCTCCGTAAACGGCCCGCGCCCCTTGAATCAAACGGGAGGGGTCGATCAAATGGCGGGCTCCCCTGGGATGGACGACGACTGTCGCATTCGGAAACCGCGGCAGGATATACCCGACACCGCCGGCGTGGTCAAGATGAATGTGTGTCACAATGATGTAATCCACTTGTTCCGGAGAAATCCCCATGTGTTCCAGACCTGCGATGATGTGAGGGGCGCTGAGTGAGGAACCGGTTTCGATGATGGCGATTTTGTCGCTTTTGATGACATAACAGCCGGTTCTTCCCGCGACGCCGCTTTCCATCAGGTCGATGATGGTAATGTTGTGGGGGAGGGGATGCAAAATCGGGCTTTCGGCAGACATCAGTCTCAACTCCTTATCGTGCTTGTTCTTCTGCGGTATATCGTGAAAGATTCAAGAGTATACCCATCGCGAGCAATTTGATCAGCAAAGCGCTTCCCCCGTAGGAGATAAAAGGCAGCGGAATCCCCATAACGGGCAGAGCGCCGATGACCATGCCGATATTGGCGATCACGGCGAATCCGATCATGGCCGTAATGCCAACGGCAACCAGGGAACCAAAGCGGTCCGGGAGCAGGGAAGCGATCCGAATGGATCTCCAGATTAGAATTGCAAACAGCACAATCAGTACAATTGCCCCTATTGTACCCCACTCTTCGGCAAAAATCGAAAAAATAAAGTCGGTATGCGGTTCAGGAAGATACAGGAATTTTTGAATGCTGCGTCCCAGCCCGCGGCCGGTCCAACCGCCGGAGGCAATGGCGTACAAGGAATTCGCCTGCTGCCATCCCTCACCGCGTATGCTTTCGATTGAAAAAGGATCCAAGTGCAAATATCCGAAAATCCGCTCCCTGCGGTATTCGGAAGAAAAGATGAACAACGCGGCCAAACCGATGACAGGTACGGCTAATTTTACAAAATGGCGGATCGGAATTCCTGCTCCGAACATGACAGCCATCGCCGTAACAACGATCAGCGCGGCAGCGTCCATATCAGGCTCCGCAATGACCAGACCGGCGAACAGACCGGTGATCACCAACGGAGGAACGACCGATTTTTTAAAACTGTCCAAACGGTCTTGCTTCTTGGTCATGATGTGGGCCATGTACAAAATGACGGTCAGGGTGGCTAATTCAGAAGGCTGAAAGGACACGGGCCCGAGCAGAATCCATCGATGGTAGCTGCCGTCCTCGCCGCCCGGAAATGCAAATACAACCAGCAGCAGCAGAATGGAGAAGGGAAGCTGCAGGGGCAGCAGCTGTCTCCATCTCCAAAAGGGGACGTTCATCACTCCGAACATCGCCGTCAATCCCAGAATGGTCCACATAAATTGGCGAATAAAATAATAATCGGCCGACAGTTTTTTGAATTGGGCGGCCCAAATAATGCTCGCGCTGTAGATCGTCAGCAATCCGATGCTTACGAGCAGGAGAATGACGATGAGCAATAGAAAATCGGGACGGTGTTTTGCGGATTTCATATTCTCCGTTGCCAAGAGATTGCACAAGTCTGCACAAGTCTTGTTTGCTTCCTGCTTCAGCGTGTCCGCTTTTGCCAAGGCTACTCACGTTTGGTATAACACTCCACAGGCGTAAATTCGGATACAACGAATCCTACATATTGGCGATGACGTTTCCGGGTCAGATCGCCAATTGCGACAAGTTCATCGCCGCGTTCAT
>JAGVBM010000169.1 GCA_020059765.1 Bacillota bacterium | reverse complement strand
TTCCGTCCCAGCGATATCGTGTACCCGGATCGTCAGGACCGGCATGATGATCATTGGGCGACACAGGCTTTTGTGCAGCACGCTCTTGTCCGTCATCCCCTGCATGTGCGGGAATGGGCGTTTCCCGTTCATTTTGCCGGATGGCCTCGTCCTCATTCCTTTCAGCCGGAACGTGTATTGGATGTTCCACCGGAGATTCGCAATCAGGACCATTGGCGTTCTCTGCCATTGACTGACGCCGAACTGACGATCAAGTACCAGGCGCTGCACGCGCATCAAAGCCAAATTCGTGTAATGCGAGGGTTTCTTGAATCCTTTATCCGGCGCAATGAACTGTTTCAGGAAATCAGCCGTTAAAACCAATTTTTCTTCGATTTGTTGATCTGATCTTGAATTCTCCCGCGTACGATGTAGTAGACAGCAGTCGTCCACGATCATCTATCAAGGGGGAAGCGGTATGACAATCACCTTTTCGAGAACTGCAGGATGGGTCTTTTTAATTCTCGGTGTTTCGGGCCTTTTTACAGATCAAATGCTTGGTCTGATTCGGTTTGATCCGCTCCTTACGTTTATTCACCTAGTGCTGGGAATTCTGGGAATGGCCGCAGTTGCCAATCGCAAAACTGCGGTTTATGCCTTGTGGTCCGGATTCCTTCTGATCCCTTTCGGAATTGTGGGTTTTCTTTCCCCCACCCTGTTTGCGTTGCATTTGGAAGTGTTGGAAAATTTGCTGCACTTGATATTCGGAGGCTGGGGACTGTACGCGGGAGTATACAAAAAGAAATAATCGCGAATCCTACAAACGAAGTCTTTGACCAACGAGGAGGCGATTGCATGAAGTTGCGAGAACTGATGACCAACAATGTTCATACGTGTTCTCCCCAAGACACCATTGTGCAGGCGGCTAAAAAAATGCGTTCCATTGACGTCGGAATCATTCCTGTTGTCGAAGGGGATAAGCTGGTGGGTGTCATCACTGACCGCGATATCATTTTGAATGCAGTGGCAGAAGGAAAAGACGTCAATACCACACGGGTAGAAAACAGCATGACCGGTTCGGTCGTAACGGGGACGCCTGATATGGATGCCCATGAAGCTTCCGACCTGATGGCAGAACATCAAATCCGTCGTCTGCCGGTTGTTGAAAATGGGCGTCTCGTAGGTATTGTTGCAATTGGAGATCTTGCCACGATCTCGATTCATGAGAACGAAGCGGGTCATGCCTTGTCGCAAATCTCAGAGCCGAGCCAACCCCAACATTAATCATCTTGCATGGAAAAAGGATAGGGGTAACCTATCCTTTTTGCATGCCCGAAACGGTTGGATGCCAGACTCACGCACCCCTTTGCAAGGAAGAAATTCTGGTATACGATGGACAAGAACTTTTTGAAAAGGGCGTGCGGACAGATGTCGAACAAACAATGGAAACGTCTGCTGTGGTTAAGCTTGACTCTTGGATTTATGATGCTGATCTATCTCAAGTCGGCAGAACCCTATCAGCAGCAAGACCTTCGACCTGCGCTTGCAGCGCGGATTCCCCTCTCATTCCTGGAGAAGTGGCTTCCTCACATTGAGTTTCAGTACGACCGTGATCGAATCAGTTGGCGAGAACCCTATGAAATGTTGGAATTTCTGATTCGAAAAGCTGCACATATTACAGAGTATGCCATCCTGATGTTTTTGTGGGTTGGCACGCTGTTCAACTTTCGCTTCAAACGGGCTGTCTCGTTGCTGTGCGCTGCCGGGGTTTCTCTCTTATATGCCGTTTCGGACGAATGGCACCAAACATTCGTTTCCAATCGAACAGGACATGGGATTGATGTAGCCGTGGATGCAATCGGGATCGGATTGGTCTTGTTGATTTACATCGTGCGTCCTTTGCGGATCAAATCATAAAGCCGAACCAGAGCAACTGCGAGTTCTGCCCGCGTAACCGGGTTCTCAGCACGAAATGTTCCGTTCTCATACCCTGTCATAACTCCTGTTTGATAAACCTGCAATATGGCGCTTCTTGCCCATTCCGGCAATTCTTCGCCAGGAAAAGGTTCTTCTGGAACAGGGGCGGGGGGTGTCGGTTGCGGCGGCGGAGTTGGACTCGGGCTTGGCTGTGTCGGCCCTACATAGGGAAGATTGAAGTACTCGCAGATGGCTCTTGCAGCCGCTTCTGCTTGTATCCGGCGAAAAGCTTCGCTTGCCAAACGGTTCGCCTCTTCGGGATTCGTAAGAAATCCGCTTTCCACCAAAACGGCAGTCATACCCGTTTCCCGTAATACGGCAAAATCCGCTACAAATACCCGCCGATTTGTTTGACCTGTTGCTTGGGCGACGGAATTGACAATCGTTTGGGCAGCTCTTTCCGTTTCCGTTCCCCGGGTTGACGGATAAATCCAGACCGAAATTCCATGTACGTCAGGATTGCTGAACGAATCCACGTGCCAGGAGATAAACAAGTCTGCTTTGTTTCGGTTTGCAATCTCAGCCCTCGCTGACAAATCTTGACTGACGGTACCATTTGGCAGGACCAGAGAATCGGTCGTTCGTGTCATGATCACTTGAATTCCGCAGCGTTGCAGAGCATCACGCAAATGGATGGCAGCGGCCAGGGTAATCATCTTTTCTTGCAATCCGTTTCCGACCGTTCCTGGATCTCTTCCGCCATGTCCGGGATCAATGACAACCAATGTCATACGCATCCCTCCTTATCGGATTCATATTCGGAACATCTACTGAATTGAACTCTCCCCTTACTGCCAGAGTATGTACAAAATAAAAAAATGGAAACCGCAAAAAGCCTCCGACGTATCGGAGGCTTTTTTATAGGGTATACAATTATTGTTGACCACCAGAAAGTTGTTGTTCCGCCATAGCGACCAACTTCCGAGTAATGTTACCTCCGATTGCGCCGGTGTCACGAGTGGTCATTGTACCCCAATAGCCATCTTGCGGAGTTTGAATACCCAATTCTT
>JAGVBM010000090.1 GCA_020059765.1 Bacillota bacterium | reverse complement strand
ATTTGTGTACCCGTAATGCGGAAATTGGAACTGAAGCGAATGAGGATGTGAATCGACTGGAGGAGCAGAAACAAACGGATTCATCGGTAAAGGTGTCAACAGCAGACTCGGGGATCCCTGACAGGAACAATCGGAAGAAGAGCGATATTGTTCTTTTATGGGGAATGGGTACGGCGGCCGTACTTTTCGCTGCCTTTTTCTTCAAAAAGAAATGGTGAGGCGAACTCCTCACTCATCTTTCCCGGATGAATCGATACACAGCCCCGTTGGTCAATGTGGACAAGGAGTAGGCCACCCACTCCGAAATGGCGTCCGTTCCTCCGAGCAGCCACAAATTGGGATGATTCCGCCTCAAAATCTCGCTTCGAACAGCCTCTGGAACCGCCCCCAGTTTACTTACATAGAGCACCGGATAGCCGGGGAAAGCAGAAAGGATCGGTCCGGCTTCCGCCCGCTTTTCGATTGGCACGATCAACAAATTCCTCTCATTCGGGGCAGCCTGCGTCTCGGCAGACACGGCCGCATGACGATAATCATCGTATCCCATTTGTTATCACCCAAACCAGTATATGAAAGAAATGAGAAAATATCGCATATAAATGTTGTTAAGCGTTGGAAAGGGGGGATTCTGTTGATTTCCAACGAAGAGATCCGCCTGATTCAACGGTTCGCGGAAGCCATTTTTCCGGGAGCCGTTGAAGCAAGGGCGGACGTATTTATCGTCCGGGACATGCAAAGCAATCCGTTTATGATTGAGATGTATCGAAAGGGATTTGCAGAGTGGGAAAAAGGGGCGCAAGAACAGTATCGGTTGTCCTTGCGTCAGTTAGACAGGGAACAATTGCATCAACTGTTGGTTCGGTATGAAAACACCCCATTTTTTAAGTTTTTGCGGAATCATACGTTGGAGGGAATCTTCAGCGACCCGATCTACGGCGGCAATTATCAGGCCTACGGTTGGCGATTGGTCGGCTTTGCGGGCGCTGCCTTTCATCCGCCGGAAACACTGGATCACCCAGAACCTCCGACCGTTTACTATTCCCTTGGGGGAATTCCGTATGAAGAAACCTGACTATGATGTACTCATTATCGGAGCGGGCGCGGCGGGTGGGATCCTCGGCAGGGAGTTAAGCGATGCCGGTCTGAACGTCTGCGTGCTGGAACGGGGTCCCATGTACGAGACAAAAGATATGGTCATGGATGAACTGCGATTTCCGATTCGGGAAGACCTTCTGTGGGCGACTCCCATGATGGGAGGAATGACGTGGAGGCCTGATGCCCGGTCTGCCACACAAAAAGTGTTTCCCCGGCTGACCTGGTGGCTCGACGGATGGGGACCGGGCGGCACTATGAATCATTGGGGAGGGGTGAGCTGGCGGTTTGAACCGAGCGTGTTTCAGGCGCTGGATGTCTGGGGTCAGGTGCCGGATGGAGCCATCGCCAATTGGCCGATTACCTACGAGGAATTGGAACCCTATTACACAAAGTTTGAATACCGGTTTGGCGTCTCGGGAGATGCGGACCAGATTCTGCACGGTCCTTGGAGATCGAAACCGTATCCGCTTCCCCCTTTGGAGCAGGGATATGCGACGAATCACTTTGCGAAAGCCTGCCGCTCATTGGGGTATAAACCGTTTCCGATGCCGACAGGCATTCTGTCCAAGGATTATCAAGGCCGGAAACGGACCGGCTACTGCGGTTATTGTCAGTCATTCGAATGCACCGTTGAGGGAAAATCCAACGCTCGCGTGACCGAACTGCGGGAAGCGCTGCAAAATCCGAACTTCACCCTGCTTGTAAACCGGTACGTCATCCAAATCACGATGAATCAGCCGGATCGGGTGGATGGGGCGATCTGTTTGGATGAACAGGGAAAAGCCCATGAAATCACAGCAGGAATTGTCATTATTGGGACACATACATTTTATAACTCCTGGCTGCTGCTCCTTTCGAAAAATCAATACGCTCCCGACGGCATAGGCAATCGATACGGTCAGGTGGGAAAATATTTGCACCAGCACCCGAGATTTGGCGTAAACGGTCTGTTCGAGGAACGGATGGACGTTCATATCGGACCGTCCGAATCGCTGGTTGCGATCAACGAGTATACGGAAAACAACTTTGATCATACCGGCTTGGGATTTGTCATGGGAGGCTATATTTACGGAGCTCGTGTCGCCGGCTCTTCCGGACTTCCCATCGAGTTCGCCAGGGATGTGGAACTGCCGCCGGGAGTTCCCGGATGGGGGCCGCAATTCAGGGGACTTTGTCGCAGAAACCTTCAGCCGGTACTATCAGGTGCACTGCAGATTGACCGATCCTCCGATGGCAGGGAACTTTATCACTTATAGCCGAGAAGACTCCCACCTCTAGAGGCGGGGGATGAATCGGATTTTTCTTTTTGTTTAAATATACGAACATATGTGCTATAATATAGAAAATGATGGCAAAGGAGGTGATGTGTGTGCTGCGACATAAAGCCTACCGCTTTCGTATCTATCCTACACAGGAGCAAGCCGCTCTCATCCATAAGATGTTTGGATGCTCTCGCTTTGTTTTTAACCACTTTCTTGCACAGTGGAATGATGCTTGTAAAGAAACAGGAAAAGGCCTATCCTACCACACTTGTGCGACACAGCTTCCCGGTTTAAAGCAGGATTTTGCTTGGCTCAAGGAAGTGGACAGCGTTGCGTTGCAATCGGCTGTTCGAAACCTGGCGGATGCATTTGACCGATTCTTTCGCAAGCAAAACGAACCT
>JAGVBM010000234.1 GCA_020059765.1 Bacillota bacterium | reverse complement strand
CGGTGTTTGTTTCGTGAATGTAGTCAAGGGGCGTGGGAAGATAGACAGATCCGATCTCGGTGACATAATAGGTGGATGCGGCTCGCAGTGCGATATCCGGCTGATACAGAACGCTGATTAAGGATTCGAAGATGTCTTCCTGTTCCTGTGTGTCGTTATAATGAGGAGACTCCCAAAAAGCGGGATACAAGCCGACCATTTTGAAGGCGGCCAAGCTCTTGTTGAATCGTTCCAAAGCGTAGGAAGCGGTTTCGGTTTGCGGTGCGCCCGCTACATTAAACTCCGATCCGGTACCCGTATCTTGGTTGTTGTCCTGCCTTTTTCGGTTGCCGTATTGATGGGTGTACCCGTGCATGCCGATTACCGCCCCTCGTCTTTCCGCCGCTTGCAAAACCCGGATAAAGTTCATTACAGAATCGTCAGGCCGAGGATCGTCGATCCCTTTCTCATACCAGCTTCCGTCAGGTTCAAGATTCTTCCAGCGTGGAATTAACGCGACGTGAAAGGAAACACCCGCTTCGAACAAATACGAAAAAACGGCCCGCAACCTGCCGAGGTCTTCCAATGTGCGATAGGGACCGCCCGGACCCACGTCTTCAAGACGCAGCAGCGCGGGACGAGGATAGCTGTTGGTCATGTCGATTGACTCCTTTCTCAATAAATGATACGTTAAGATCTCGTCAGAAATGGGTGAAATTTCAAATTGGGAGGTAACTGGAGTGGAAACAGATATCCAAAGTGCCTATCGCGAAGAGCTGCAGCGACTCGAACAAACGGCTGCCGAAATGGATCACCAACTGGAGATATTGCAGCAAATTCCCCGTTATTTCGGAAACGACCTGACCGAACAGGCCCTGGACCGGATTCGGGAAACAAAACGCCGGAACTTGCAGGCAGCCGTCACGGAGCCGTATTTTGGACGAATGGATTTTCATGAGACGGGCAAAGTGTCGGCGACGCCTCTCTATATCGGGAAAGTCGGCGTCGAGAAGGAGGAAACGGGCAAGCTGCTGGTCATCGACTGGCGGGCACCGGTTGCAAGCCTCTTTTACTCCTTTACCGGCGGGGAGGATCCGGCTTTCTACGAATCGCCGGACGGGATGATCGAGGGGCTTGTCTATCTGAAACGCAATCTTGTCATCCGCAAACAAATCCTGCAGCGGGTGGTCGACAGTTACGTCCGCGGCCGCGACAACCTGGGGGTGGCGGATGAATTCCTGCTCTATCGGCTGGAAGAAAACAAAGACAACAAGCTGCGGGACATTGTCTCCACTATCCAAGCCGAACAAGACCGCATTATCCGTTCTTCGAAAAATAAGGCCCTCATCATCCAGGGAGTTGCCGGCAGCGGCAAGACCACCGTCGCCCTACACCGGCTGGCCTATCTGTTATATCAGTACCGGGAACAGATCCACGCCGAAAACATGATCATCTTTGCCCCGAACAGTATGTTCCTCGATTACATATCCGGTGTGCTGCCGGAATTGGGAGTCGGCGGCATTCAACAAACTACCTTTGCAGCTTGGGCGCTTGATCGGCTGAAGCATGAAGTGACGGTCAGCGATCCGGCAGAGCGGTTTGCCAAATGGTTTGGATTGTCAGGCCAGCCCTATGATTCCATCGAACAAACTGCAGGCCGTGTGAAAGGATCCGTACGATTTTTACAGATCATCGAGCAGGCGTTGGTCTCCTATGAAGCGTCGTTTATTCCAGATGACGATCTGCAAGCGTGGCCCGGTGTGACACTGTCGGACGTACAGATCCGCCACTGGTTTTATATCGAATACAAACATTATGCGCTGGCCACCAGAAGGGAACGGCTGATGGGGCGGATGAAACGCTGGCTCGATATGGAACTGGATCAAGTGGCCGATCCGAATCGCAAGAAGGATCTTCGCAAGCGGGCGACCCAGCGGCTGCGCACCTATCTGAAAAAATTGCCTGATCATACGGCGTTCACTTTCTATAAACAATTGTTCCGGGCAGCGAAACAGCCCGATTTTCTGACGCAAGAGACGCTGGCAGATTTGCAAGAGCTGCCGTCTGAGATTCGGGACGCGTCAAATCGCAAATTTAAACGCAACGAAGTCGATCCGGAAGATCTGGCTCCGCTATTATATATTCAGAACCGATTGCACGGAATCGAAAGGCAAGCGATTTTTGACCATGTGGTGGTGGATGAGGCGCAAGATTTTTCCCCTTTTCAAATCGCCCTTCTCAAGCAGAACACTCCGGGCCATTCGTTCACTATTCTGGGAGACTTGTCGCAAGGAATCCACGCGGATCAGGGAATTCGGGATTGGCAGGAGTTGCAAAGCCAGTTCGATCCTGAGGAAACGGCTTTCTTTCAATTGACCCGCAGCTATCGGTCTACGATGGAGATCATTCAGTTTGCCAATCAGGTGCTCCGGCGATCCGGCGAACCGGTGACGTTGGCACAACCGGTGTTTCGCAGCGGCGAACCTGTGCAAGTGCTGCAAGTTCCAGGCAAGGAGCAACTGGACAAGGTGACTGCAGTGGAAAGGCTGATTCGCGATTGGGAGGCCAAGCAGGCGAGCACTATCGCTGTTATTGGGAGGACGGAAGAGGAATGCAAGGATCTGCATCAGGCATTGGCGGAAGCGGGAGTCGGCGCCTCGCTGATCGAATCCAAACAAACCGAATACAGCGGGGGCATTTCCGTATTGCCGGTATACCTGGCGAAAGGATTGGAGTTTGACGGGGTGATCCTGACGGATGTGGACGAGCGGCATTACGGGCTCAACGTGCGGGACGCGAAACTGTTGTATGTGGGCTGCACCCGGGCATTGCACCGGCTGGCGCTGGTCTTTGCCGGCGACCTCTCGCCGCTGATTCGGGACCAACGGATTTGACTGAGGACGGGATATTCACAGCAAGAAAGGAAAACCCCCAGTCTGTGCGACTGGGGGCCTCCAGATGCTATATCCTTTAATGAACAGGATCGTACGGCATCTTTGAAATTATTATGGGTACCCACCTTATGTTGACTGTGGGACTTAATCGATAGTATCTTCTTACAGAATCAGTATATGCATCAGTAGTAACGTTGTCAACGTTACATATTGACACGTTACATATCGAAAACTTTCTTCAGCTTCTGTTGCAAGCAACGGAAGGAAAGGGAAGAATTGTTGCGTATCTCATAAGTAACGAATCAGAATTGGAAAAAGGGGATATGCCGATGAGAAACTTGCCTTTCTATATCGTCGACGTGTTTGCGGAAGAAAAATATGCGGGCAATCAACTGGCGGTGATCCGGGGAGCGGGCTCCTTGTCCGATTCGGAAATGCACCGGATCGCCAAAGAAATGAACTATTCGGAGACTACCTTTATTTTGTCGGACGAACCGCGGAACGGCGGGTATGACGTGCGGATTTTTACACCGGAGGACGAATTGCCTTTTGCCGGGCACCCCACACTGGGAACCGCTTTCGTCATTCAAAAGGAAATTCTTCGTGAGCAAGTGAGCAAAGTGCGCCTGAATCTGAAAGCGGGACAAATTCCCGTGACCTTCACGTACAACGGCGATCAGACGGACATACTGGAAATGGAACAACTGCCGCCGATGTTCGGCACCGTCTACGATGCGGAACAGATCGCCCATATCTTGCAGATTGACCCGCAGATGATCGACTCCCGTTACCCGATTCAGGAAGTATCGACCGGTTTGCCTGCCCTGATCGTACCTTTGAAAAATCTGGCTGCGGTGCAACAATGCCGGGTCAAGCGGGAACGACTCGAAACATTCGCAGAAAACCACCATGCTGCCAAATCCCTGCTGGTGTTTGCAGCGGAAACCGTGCAGCCGGAAAACGACCTGCATGTTCGGGTGTTTGTCGATTTGCTTGGAATTCCGGAAGATCCGGCAACCGGCAGCGCCAACGGCTGCTTGACCGGGTATCTGGTGAAACACCGATACTTTGACCAATCCACCTTTGCCGTACGTGTGGAACAGGGATATGAAATCGGCCGTCCGTCCATACTGACCCTGCGGGGAAGTGAAGCGGACGATGGTGCCGAAGCAAGAACCAGAATCAATGTGTTTGTCGGCGGCAATGCCATTATGACGGCGAAGGGCGAGTTGGTCTGATGGTTCCCGCAACACCTGCAGCCGACGGGGAATCAATTGCTTGCATTCCACGGCAAAACGTGAAACAATATCCAAAATCGCACCTTTAAAGGGGGAGAGACGCATGAGCGGCCAGTCCTTGCATCGGTTGCAACGCTGCCCGAATTGCAGCGAGTCCTCTAAGAACTGGGATTGGATTACCTGGTGTTCCAAATGCGGCGTGACTGTCTGCTCCAAGTGCGTGAAATCCGTACATGATTGCAAGGATGGATTTCATTTCGGCATTCCCGGTCGCGGAACCCGGTATTTCAATACCCTGAGTTTACAGGAAGAAATTACTCGTTCTTGAACGGG
>JAGVBM010000174.1 GCA_020059765.1 Bacillota bacterium | reverse complement strand
TCCACTGCTTCCACTGCTTCCACTGCTTCCACTGCTTCCACTGCTTCCACTGCTTCCACTGCTTCCACTGCTTCTACTGCTTCCTTCGCTTTCCATGGTTGTTCAGTCTGCCCGGTCAGCCGGGCAAACCGGGCAAGCGGGGCAAACCGGATATACGGCGCAGCGCTGCGGTTGGCAAGCGGAGGCGTTTCCACGATGTTCGAACGCAAGATGGCAAAAAATCGGCCGTTCCAGGTAAGCGTCCCGAAGTCCAACTGATAGCGCCGGTTCGGCTGAAGATGATGAAGATACCAATTGTCGGCCGACGGGTGCACCCCGACACGGACGGTCGGCGCATTGCAACCGTTGAATTCGATGTCGGTCACGTCATAAAGCTGCAGATAAAAAGGCAGCGATGCCCAATCGGATTGAAAATGTTCGCTGATCAGACTTTTCCGCTGATCAGACACATCCCAATACACAAACAAGCTCGTCGGGTCTCGACAGAGGGCCGTCAACCGATTGACGTTCCACGTCCGTTTCCAGGACTGATCGAAGAGGGACGGATTATAATCATGCCGCCCAGAGTCCTCCTCTCTCTTAGTTTCCAATTCCTTGCAGAGCGTGCTTCCGCTTGTACGTTTCTCCATAGTCCCCTCCAATCATTTACTAATCTTTTTTATGCGGAGTGAAATTCAGGTATTACTAAAAACTCTTGTTCTGACGGGAATTTTCACGGATTTTTTACTGAAAACGCTTACCATTTTATTCAAAAAAAAAAAATCCCACGATTCGTGGGTAATTGCGCTATGAGTCGTACCTGCTATTTCATCGTTCTTTGTATACCCCCAGTAATGCATCGTGTTCCAGCAGATCTTTACCCCAGGTTTTCCAGTCGTACGGTACAGAGTGTTTCAGCATGAAACCCTCCACATCCACAATATAGTGGTTATAGATACCCTGTTCGGTTTTGACAAACAAATGAGGCACCGTTTCGTTAGGTGGGATGTGGAAGATCAACTCTTTTACGGACAACCTCGTCTTCTTGGTTTCCCTATTTAACGTCAGTTCGATTGGTCTGGTATGATTGAATGTCAGTTTTATCAAGTAACCGAACTTCAATTGATCCCCGCGCTCCGTAAATTCTTTGTGATAGGTTTTGATTAAATGAGGCAACTCATCCTCTTTAAGTGATTCTTTCGGATTCCAAGGTACGTAAATGAAATGATTAAAAAGAACTTTTTCAATCAGCAACAAATCCGTACCGATAGTTGTCGTGGTGTAGGACAAAGTATCATCCAGGAAAGAAATTTTTTGATTGCTTTCAAATCTCAATAAATTTACCTGAGTTTGCTGCAGCTTCTCCTCGTTTTCTTTGAGTTTCTTTTGCAAATCTGCAATTCGATCGTTCTGTTCATTAATTTTTTGCAAAAAATTCTCTTCTGGCCGATTGCAACCGGTTAAAAGCGCCATTGCCAAGAAGAACGTTAAGGGTGCCTTCCTCATGAACATCCTCCTCAAGGCGCCAGAATACGCTCAATATTTTTGTATTTAAGGTCATTTGATATTCTTCTGATGATAATAATTCCTTGCGTTGGATTCTTAGCAAGGACACCAGCATAAACCTGAACATGTTCTCCGTTTATGTCCTTCTGCCAGACGTTTGATATCTTAACATCTTGACTCATGCAAGTTTGTATAATTGTTTTCAATCTCCTGTTTTTCTGCGTCCAGAACAGCCTCCTGTTTGCTGACAAGCTTGATCTTGAGTCATAGTTAGTTTTTTCTCGTTTTTTCTCGTTTTTTCTCGTCTTTTCTCACTCGTTCAAAAGAGCACCATGAACACTTTGCAGAGAAAATCAAACAAGTCTGCATCGAGTATGCATTTGGATTCGCAAGTGTTGGAGAAGTAGACGAGTTAAACATTTATTGGGCGAACAGGCTGGCGCTAAAGCGCGCCGTGGAAGCGCTCGAAACAAAAGCAGACATCGTTTTGGTGGATGGCAACAGATTCATTGATGGCATCGACATTCCGCAGCAAACCATCATCAAAGGCGACTATTATTCCCATGTGATTTCCGCTGCGTCCGTTCTTGCCAAAGACCACTACAACAAACTCATTCAGGATTTGGATGAGCAGGAAGAATTGAAATATGGATGGAGTTCAAACGCTGGCTGTCTAACACCGCGACATCAAGCAGCCATGAAGAAGCACGGACTCAGCCAACATCATCATAAAATTGCGCTGCGTCTCTTTTAAGCCGCGCAGCCATACAGTCATACAGGGGTACAGGCGGTCATACATACTGGCCGTCTTTTGTTTTGGCTTCGGTTATAACGTAATCAACCAATTCAATAGCCCGATTAGGGTTAAGACACCAAACACGTAAAGCACCAATTGAATTCGTCTCAATTCGGAATCCCCCTTTTTATTTGAAGAAAAAAGCCAATACCTGTTGAGAGTATTGGCTTTTCTTTACAACTTAATCAATAGTGGCAAAGGAATAGACATAGTTTCCTTGATAATCTACTCCATGATAGGCGATTAATTCAATTGTATCAAGGGCAACACCGGCCACATTGTATTCAAAAATAGCTGAGGATCTCCATTGCCAGTAAGTATTATAATTCAATTTACTCGGCGCGGAAACCTCTTTAGATTTAAGACTCCAGCCGAGCCAATTGGGGTTCCCAGCATTGGTAGTTACTCCATCTACTACTTGGAAGAAATCAAACGTCCAAGTGGTGTATGTGGTTAAACATTATTCATTTTAATGTGTAATTATTAATCTTAAAATGGTCAGGAACGATTCTAACTCGCTTTCCTCTTTATCTAATTACTACCCCCTAATCTTCTCACCACCGTACGTACCGTTCGGTATAAGGCGGTTCATGTGCCTTTCAGATCGCTTCCCTATGAGCGCATTATCGCCACCTGGTTCCCCATTTGCTCAATTCCAACTCAAACTCATTGGCAAAATCGGGACTGATCGGAACGATCCGCACATTCGCGTCCGCCCGGAACCAGTCATCGATGGAATGGGGATACTCGCACTCATACAAGCAGACTCCGTCTTCCCATTCTGAAACAAGCAGAAATTCTTGCTTCCAAATTCCACCCATTCCGTTGGAGCCAACGGCTTCCACCTTCACGTCCCGATGCCAAATTTCGCTTAGCCGGACACGCGCCTGCACGGTTACCGCTGTTCCTTTCAGGATAAAATCGACACTTTCAATCTCCACCTGATGCC
>JAGVBM010000419.1 GCA_020059765.1 Bacillota bacterium | reverse complement strand
GAATCGCACGCTCCCGCCCAGATTTGGGGCGCGTTTATGAAAAACGCCCTGCAATCGGTGCCTGCCAGCGATTTCACCCGTCCCCAGGGGCTGCTGGAAGTGAACATCGATCCGACAACTGGGTTGCTTGCTACTGACAATTGTCCGCGCGTGCAGCGGGAGTTTTACAAAATCGGCACGGAACCGACCCGGGAATGCGCCGATCATGCTTCGACCGGCGGCAACAAACAAAAACCCAAAGAGACAACCGACGGGTACAAGCAAAAACTGTGGAACTGGATACGCGGCGGTTCCCGCTGAACAGATTCCCAGTTGACGCCCGTAAAGTCCTTCGAGTATCGTAAGAATAATAGCACTTTAGCCCATTAAAATGGTCGAAGGATATTGGAGGGAACCTGCAATGGCTTTTGGACTGTCCGATCGAGTCAAAGAAATAGCGCCGTCACCCACCTTATCGATTGACACCAAAACAAAAGAACTGGTGTCGCAGGGGTATGACATTATCAATCTGAGTGTCGGCGAACCGGATTTCGGTACTCCCGAACCTGCCGCGAACGCAGGAATCGAAGCGATTAAAGCCGGATTCACGAAATATACGGCCGTGCCGGGAATTGTCGATTTGCGAAAGGCAATTGCCCGGAAGTTAAAAGAAGAAAACGGCCTGGACTATGAAATGGAAGATATCATCGTCTCCAACGGGGCGAAACATTCCCTGTACAATGCGTTCATGGCGGTGTGCAATCCGGGGGATGAGGTCATTCTGCCGGCTCCCTATTGGGTCAGCTACCCGGAAATGATTCGTTTGTCCGGAGCCGTTCCGGTGGTAATCGAAACGGATGAGTCCACAGGCTTCAAGATCACGCCCGAAATGTTGGAACGTGCCGTCACGCCTAAAACGAAAGTCCTGCTGTTGAATTCGCCGAGCAACCCGACCGGTGCGGTTTATTCTCCGGACGAATTGAAAGCGTTGGCGAAAGTGATTGAAAAACATGAGTTCTACGTTATGTCCGATGAAATTTACGAAAAATTGGTCTACGGCATCGAGCAAATTTCGATTGCTTCCGTGTCGGAAGCGATGAAACAGCGGGCGTTGATCGTCAACGGGTTCTCGAAGACCTTTGCGATGACCGGCTGGCGCGTCGGATACATTGCCGGCGACCGTGCGGTCATCAAAGCGATGACCAGCTTCCAGAGTCACACTACCGCCAATCCGACATCCATTTCGCAAAAAGCGGCGGTCAAGGCGCTTGAATGCTTTGATTCGGAGATGGTTGATCGGTTCCGGAATCGTCGCGATTATGTGCTGCAGCGGATCAACGAAATGCCGCTGATTACCTGCATCGAACCGCAGGGCGCTTTTTACGTATTCCCGAACGTTGCGGAGATTCTCGGCAAGTCCTTCAAGGGTCAGACGATCGATTCGGCCAATACGTTTGCCGGCTTGCTGCTGGAGCATGCCAATATTGCTCTCGTACCGGGAGAAGGATTCGGGGCTCCGAACAACATCCGCATTTCCTACGCGGTGTCTGACGATCATCTGAAAAAAGCGATGGATCGTCTGGAACAGTTTTTGCGTGAAGTAGAATAAGCACCGGCCAGCCATCAAGCGGCCTCTAAAAAGCCGTCGGCAGAGATCAGATCTCGGGCCGACGGCTTACTCATTATTTTCCGATCAAGGAAGGGATTGCTGGATCCGAGGCTTCGAATGAGCCTGCAAAATCACTGATGACCGTTCCACGTCAATAACACCATTTGTTACGTCCAGGGCATACTGAACTGCATCGTCATGTGATAATTTGAGGTTATAGCCGTTCAGTTTCAAGAAGACCACCGTCGCTGAAAAAGCGGTCCGTTTATTGGCGTTATGGAACGAATGATTTTGTGCCAATGATTGCATGAGCGCTGCAGCTTTCAGAAAAAATGTCGGGTACAGATCGGCGCCATCAAACGTAGCCTGCGGACGGGCATCTGCAGATTTCAACAATCCTATATCTTTCACGCCGACTTGCTCATTGGGACTGGTCTGTTTCATGAGTGCAACGTTCATAATAATGATCTCTTCGACAGTGAGATACTGGGTCATTTGTCTCTTAAGGTCCTCAAGACATCTTCATACTCCAGAAAGGTTTCAGCGAAAAGGTTGAGCACTTCCGGTCGCACGTTTTCAGGAATTCTGGTCGCGCGTCTGAGGATAATATCTCCTTGATCATTGACTATAACCCGATATTCGTCACCTGGCTGGATGCCCTGGTCCTGAACAAATTCGTTCGGTATGGTGATCCCTATACTATTGCCCACGCGAGTTACTTTGCGACTATATTCTTTATTGTCCAGTTCAATCACACTCATTTCGTATTCTCCTTTCTACATAGTATGTTCGAACGTAATTACATTATAACAGATCGAGAAATTATTCTGATCAACATCGAATAATTGCTATCAACTTGTTTCTGTCAACATTGCCATTGTACCCGAAGAAGGTTCGGCCTAATGAAACTCCATGTGATGTCCCCTTTCTTTGACCGATCGGTACACATCATCCAGATTATGTAATATAACTGCTATGCGCTGAGGGCATCGATTTGAATTTGTCGGAAAGAGACCAAACGGTAACGAAAAAAACCGACTGCCCTCCTTATGGGCTTTTGCCGGTTTGTTGCTCTTTGTTCATCAGCTTTTTCAGTTCTTCACTGGATGTAAGTGAAAAAGTACTGAATTCCCGTAAACGGAATCGAATTCTATCCGTTTCAGGAAAATAAGTGATCATTCCATTAATTTTTTCCGGATCGGAGTCCTCATCGAAAAGAATATCATAGCTTTTTTCATTCATAGGGGGGCTTACTAAGTTCGTATTCCACGTCGATTGCAAATCTTCGAGTAATCGCTTAATCTCTTCCTTATCTTCTATAAGAAGCTTTCTCTCGGAAATTTTTTGGTTGGACTCAAGAAAATACACGAAATGAATATGATCCATGTCATTTTGTAATAAATTCGTATTCACATAGGGAGACAAATAAGGCGTTCCATACCATGAAGTAAGGGAGTTGCTGACAGGAAGCACGACAAGTATCCCAAAAGCTAGAATAATCATGAATTTAAGCATTGGTCTTTTCATTTGTTGACTCTCCAAACGGTTATTGACGATTTGCTTGCTGTATTTCTCTCCTATTTTCACTTTAGACGGTAAAGATTTATAACTAACAGCCCTCCAACATGGAAGTCTGAAGCAACTATTATTGTTCCAAAATCATATTTTTGTTCTCTAAATCCCAGAAGACTCCGTGCATATATTTCTTTTTTGGATTTTCAACCAAGTGAGGATCTCCAGAAGGATCTACTAAAAATACTGATTTATCAGTTTCTAAGGATTGTAATTTAGCTACAGGAACATCAGCAACGATTTCGATGAATCCTTTAAAAACCGCATCATTACGATTAATCATCTCATGTAACTTATCATAGCTGATTTTGCCATCTTTATTAGGAGACATAATGGAAGTTCCCCTTAGACCCGTGCTTTTTTCAATATCTCTTGCTATCACGTGTTGTACTTTCAAATTATAATCAGTAATAAATTTTTCCAATTCATTTTGATTAAAAGTTTTTGTGAGTGTAATGGTAACAAATACAGATTCCTCTTGTGCAAGTTGATTCTTAAGATTGTTCAACTTTCCATCATTTTCTTTTTTATAGTTCAAAAGACCATCTTTCGTTCTTACCTTTTCTACTGCTTGAAAGGGATTGAATTTTGGTTTTTGTGTTAAAGTCGTAGTAGCACTTACGACCCCAACACCAAAGGTGACAGCCAAAACGCCTGCTATTAACATTGTCTTACGGCTCAACGTAATCATCTCCTCTAATTTCAATTACATTCTGTACTCTTGATGTCCTTTAAAATTGGGGAGTATACCATCTCCCATAATGCCATTGATAAGCACCAGCACGTCCTGTACTTTGGTACTCACCAGAAACGCTATCATACCAACTCATTGTTGATGAATGTTCAAAGTAATTATTTGCATAGCCCACAACTTTGTAATACGATTCGAATCGATAGTCTGTTTCAGCCAACAAATTATATTTGTCAAGACAGGTTACTTCCGTTTCGTCATTGTACCCGTTTCCAACTTGTTGACCAAAAGAGTTCTCAGGATCATCGTCAACATCAAAATGGGGATTTGGTAATGTTGATCTTAACTGAGTAATATCGGCATTAAGTGTTGTATCGTATTCATTGTTGATGGAACTATCAAAGGTATAATAATAATCGTACCACTGCCCATCATCTTTAATATTATTTATAGCTGATTGATTAAAATGAAATCTTGCCATTGGTTTTAAGTGGTGCGTATAAGAATCCTTATATTCCAAGATCGAGGTATTTCCCCAATAAGGGGCAATTGTACTATCTGGCGCACTTGACCACCCTGCACTAGGGGTCCAGTACTCTTCCTCCCTTAACCGAGTCTATATTAAAGACGAATATTAGTGGATGCTCCTAAGGATACGTTGATGGCCTACGTGAAACGGTGGAGAATCGAGGTTTCTTTCGTACTGCTAAGTAGTAACTGGGATAGTATTACATAAGATGGATTCGAAATTGATAAACCTGAATACTCGAACTAAGTGAACTTCCCCTATTAAAGTATTTTCGTTATTTGGAATTGTTTTATGGGTGTTGAAATTTAGAAATAGAAGGTGATGATCTGTTGCTTACTCACATTATGTTCTATTTGATATGGCTCCTTATTTTATTTTTTTCATCTGCCGAACTCAATAGAAGATTTCATCCGTTGAGAGCCTATATATATTCAACTGCAATCAGTCTGGCATTATGCTGTTTGAGTTCCTTGATATGGTTTGCATACGAAACAGACGGGATTAGCTAGGCAATCGGTGCTATGCTTTATGCAACATTTTTTGGAGTTATCACAATATTTTCAGGTATTAGAGCGTGGATAAAAAGCAAACGAAAAAATAATGATTCGAATTAAATTGAAATACAGTCAACAATAACCGAGAGGAAGTGAGCCAAGATGATCCTTCATTCCGAGCAGCCCAACTTTGAACGGCTTGCAGATTGGCTGAAAGAATCCAGATACACTATGGTGTTGACCGGCGCCGGAATGTCTACGGAAAGCGGCGTTCCCGATTTTCGTTCGAAAAACGGCTGGTGGCAGAACATCGACCCACGCACAGTTGCTGCCGTTGCAGCCCTGCAGGAAAACTACCCCCTTTTTCATGAATTCTACAGTCGGCGCATCAAAGGATTGGAACAAGTAAAGCCCCACCAGGGACACTATGTATTGTCCGACTGGCAGCGGCGCGGTCTGATCCAGACCCTTGCCACGCAAAATGTTGATGGATTGCATCAGCATGCGGGAAGTTTGGATGTATTTGAACTGCACGGATCGATTCACTCGGTGCGCTGTCATGATTGTGAGGCGCCGGCTGAGAAGACTGATTTTCTGCAGGGAATCCCCTGCCGATATTGCAGCGGTCCCCTTCGTCCGGATGTGGTGTTATTCGGGGAAATGCTGCCGGAAGACGTCTGGAATGCCGCTCTGGCAGCGGTTTCCCGTGCCGAATTGCTGTTGGTCATCGGCACAAGTTTGCAGGTGTATCCAGTCAATCAGTTGCCTGCCCTGACCCTAGGACGTGTCGCGATTCTCAATGCCGAACCGACGGAAATGGACTCCCTGTTTGATCTGGCGATTCACGGACAAGCGGGAAACCTTTTGCAGGCGATCGACCAGGTTCTGAGTATGTAGGCTGCTGCATCCCGACATCTTAACTGCGGGTAGAAATAGCCCGAGTTGATACTATCTTTCTCCCGTTCTTATTGCTATATTGGAAATAGACTGACAATATCTTCCTTTCATTGAAATGGAGGAATCCAGTGATGTCTGACCCTGTTCACGGAACATTTGAGGTTCAAATTGATCGGGATGTTCGAATCCCCATGCGAGACGGTATCCCTTTATCCGCCGATATTTACCGGCCTCGCTTCGACTCCCGTTTTCCAGCGATTGTCGTTCGTACCCCCTATGGAAAAACGGGTACGGAGATCCACCAAAACGGCCTCTATTACGCTTCCCACGGATATGTCTATATCATCATGGATGTCCGGGGGCGCGGTGACTCGGACGGAGAATTCGTTCCCTATTTCAACGAAGCACAAGACGGATACGACAGTATTGAATGGGCGGCTGCCCAATCTTGGTGCACAGGAGACGTGGGCACGATGGGCGGTTCCTATCTGGCCCGCATTCAGTGGCTGACCGCCCTTGCCCAACCGCCGCATTTGCGAACCATGATCAGCGCCGTATCTCCTTCCGATCCTTTCGTGGAAAGTCCGACCGGCATCCCGATGCCCTTTCATGTCTGTTGGCAGTATATGACCAGCGGCCGCGTCATGCAAAACGTTGATCTACTCGATTGGGAACGGATCTATCCTCATTTGCCGCTGTACACCATGGACGAATTGACGGGAAAAGCCTTGCCGCACTGGAAAGAAGAAT